>SLEW01000199.1 GCA_007124575.1 Bacteroidales bacterium
GACAGCCTTATCTATGCTGCCACCAACGCCGGACTGCTTTATGCGGATGCCGGAACCGCCAACCTGGCCGATTATCGAAACTGGAACCGCATGGAGGTCACACGGGATGATGATGAGACCTTTCATTTTGCCGTGTCGCATGCCGGAAAAGTCTTTGTTTCCCGCGAAGGGCCTGACGACGACATCCTGCTTTTCCACGATGGCACCGACTGGATCGAACTGGCTCCTCCTGGTGGTTTCGATGACAGCACCATCCGGTATGTCCGAAGCAGCGATGACAGGCTTATTGTGGCCTCAGGAAAAAGACTTGATGTTTTTGATCACAACCTGGACATCGTAAAGCAGCTCGACTCTTACTATGCAGGTGACCCAACACCACAGGATGCATTATATGATTCTGAAGGAGGACTCTGGATTGCTGATAACGGCCGCGGACTCGTGAAGCAGCACGGACCGCAAAGCTATGAGCAGATCGTACTGGAGGGCATGGACTACCCGAATGCCTTCAGCCTTGATGCCTCCGATGGCAGGATTTGGGTAGCACCCGGCGGAAAATCATACATTGGATCCAACGAATGGAATCAACATGGATATTATTTCTTTGAGAATGGGAAATGGACCAGATACAGGCGCTCACAGTTTCCCGTCCTGGATAATGTCACAGACATCGTCGACATAACTGTTGACCCCTCAAACCCCCAAAGAGCCTATGCGTCGGCCTGGTTTGGCGGCCTTGCCGTGGTAGGCACTGAAGGCGTCATCCACCTTTACGATGAAACAAACAGCACGTTGCAAAAAAGATCCGGACTGGACGACTACCTCAGAGTAGGTGGCGCGGCCGTAGACCGCGACGGTAATGTATGGGTTACCAATTCAGAAACAGACCATCCCCTATCGGTAAAACTGCCTGACGGCGAATGGAAGGCCTTTGGCAGCGGTGGCACCTTTGGAGCACAAACCACGGTAGGCAACCTCATCATCGACAACCATGGCCAGAAATGGGTAAACCTCCATGGAAATGGCCTATTCCTGTTCAAAGAGCATACACTGGCTCATACAAACAGTTTCGATGCACGAAGGCTTGGAACCCAGTCAGGTAACGGCGGTCTGCCTTCGAGCAGGGTGCACAGCATGGCTGTAGATCACAATGGTTATGTTTGGATCGGCACGGCAGAGGGCGTCGGAGTATTTTACTCACCAGGAAGGGCTTTTGATGGTGATGCCTTTGATGCCCACCGCATCATCGTGGAACAGGAAGATGGCTTTGCAGGATACCTGCTGGAGACAGAAACAGTAACCGCCATCACCGTGGATGGCTCAAACAAAAAGTGGTTTGGCACAGAACGCTCAGGAGCATTCCTTCTTTCGGCCGACGGGCGGGAGACCATCTTTCACTTCAACGAAGGCAATAGCCCGCTTCCGTCAAACAACATCCTCGACATTGCCGTAAACGAAAAAAACGGGGAGGTCTTCTTTGCCACAGACAGAGGCCTCGCATCATATCGCGGGTTTGCCACCGAGGCAGGAATACGGCATAGTGATGATGTGTATGCTTATCCCAACCCGGTTAGAAGAGGATACGACGGATACATTGCCGTAAAAGGCCTGGTCAGAAATGCCAATGTAAAGATTACAGATATCAGCGGAAACCTAGTATGGGAAACGGTAGCCGAGGGTGGCCAGGCCATATGGAACGGCCAGGACCTCCGGGGCCGCAGACCCTCCACCGGCGTGTATCTGGTGTTCTCTACCAATGATGATGGCGAAGAAACCATGGTTACCAAAATTATGTTCATGAACTAACCTGCCGGCATGATCTGCAGCACCGAGGGCCTCGTGATCAATGCCATAAAATATGGCGAAACAAGCATCATCTCAAATGTCTTTACCAGGGAGCTGGGCACGCAGGCTTACCTGGTACGCGGTGTAAGGAAGTCTAAATCCAAAAGGAAACAATACCTTTTTCAGCCGCTTACCCTCGTGCACATGGTAGCCTCCCATAAAGAAAAGGCCAACCTTAACCACATCAAAGAGATACAACTCCTTGACGCCTATCACACCATACCAGAACAGATAGAGAAAACAAGCCTGGCCATCTTTTTGTCTGAAATCCTTTCTCACGCACTAAGAAACCAGGAGGCCAATGAAACCTTGTTTCTTTTTCTGAGAAAAGCCCTGCTCCATCTGGACGCCACCACAAAACCAGTAACTAACTACCACCTCGTATTCCTTTTGAAGCTCAGTAAATTCCTGGGCTTCCAGCCAAGAAACAATTACGACAGCAGGCATTGCTTTTTTAACCTCCGGGAGGGCGTTTTTCAGACCATGGGAGATGGACAGAACCCGATTATTCTCAACAAGCAGGAAAGCCAGGCCTTCTCGACTATCGCCGGTTCAACGCTGGAAGACCAGGATAAGCTTTTAATACCTAAAAACCTGCGAAAAGCACTGTTGCAAAAAACCATCGACTACTACCGGCACCACCTGGCCGGCATGCCGGAAATCAAGTCACATAGTGTGCTGGAAACCATATTCACCGGCTAGTGTCGTGTCAATACTATTGTGTCGGTTAAGTCGCGGAGGTTTTTTCTCAGCTCAAAAAAGACCCTCCGGCATGCTGTATACCGGAAATCACGTCTAAAAAAAAACAGCCACGATTAGTAAAGCTGCAACACAACACCCGTGTTTGCATCGATAGACCAGGTATCAAAGCTGTCGTACACCTCACCGGTAAGCACATCTTCTGCTGCCCGGCGACCATCCCAGCCTTCCCGGAAACGATCCAGCTCGAGCAGCACGTCGGTGTCGTTATTATTCATGATAACCATCACGGTATCCTCTTCATCATACCTGAAGTACACATATATATTGTCTTCCGGGACAAACTGCAACAGCCAGCCATTATAGACGGCGGGAGTGGCACTCCTGAAATGTAACAGTTTTGTGATGTGGTCCACGATCATGTTTTGCTCGTCAGTACGCTCATCCCTGTTAAACTTGTTAACAGGATCATCAGGCCATCCGCCAGGGAAGTTGGTACGCAACTCCCCGTGCCCGTCATGTTCATAGCCCGTTTCAAGCAGTTCAACGCCCGTATATACCTGCGGGATACCCCGTGTGGTGAACAGAAAGGTCAGGGCCATCTTTAATTTCTCCAAATCTTCATCCACCCGGGTAAAGATCCGGTCTGTGTCGTGGTTGTCACCAAAAATCACCAGATTGTAAGGGTCAGGATAGAGGAAGTCCTGAGCAAGCGTGTTATACAGACGCATCATACCTGTAGACCAGCCCTGCTCCTCATTGAATGCAAGACCTATGTCATCATACAATGCAAAGTCAAACACCGAAGGAAAATGTGAGTCATACCCGTCGTGGTTGGCTTTGCCGCCCTGATAATAGCTTACCATGGCGGGAATGCCCAGCCAGGCTTCGCCGATGATCATGAAATATGGGTATTCATGCAGAATATAGTTCGCCCAGTCCGACATAAAAAACCGGTCGGCATAGGGCTGCGTGTCCATACGGATGGCCTGGATGCCTGCATATTCTATCCACCAAACGCTATTCTGCTTCAGATAATGTGCCAGAAGACGGTTTTGCTGATTCAGATCAGGCATGTTGGTGTCAAACCACCCCTTTACCATCCGGTCGTAATCATATTGCGACCCGTGCGGATCTGTAATAGTTGTCATGCGGTAGGTGGTACGCGTAAACCCATTCCACATGTTGAGCCAGTCCTGCGAAGGGAGATCTTCCATCCACCAGTGATGATGTCCGCAATGGTTCAGGATAAGGTCTTTAATGATTTTTATGTCCCGCGCCCCGGCCTCTTCAATAAGTTGCAGATAGGCCTCGTTTCCGCCGAATCGTGCATCGACATTATAGAAATCTGTAATGGCATAGCCATGATAGCTGTATCTGGGCTGATCATTTTCCAAAACAGGATTAAGCCATATAGACGTAAAGCCCATGTCAGCGATATGGTCAATATGATCAATAACGCCCTGGATGTCTCCGCCATGCCTGCCGTCGGGGTTATCACGGTTGCTTTGTTCCAGCATGTCCGGCTGGTTATCAAGTGATGGATCGCCGTTGGCAAAACGGTCAGGCATGAGAAGGTACATAGCATCAGACACATTCACGCCCTCCCTGTAACGGCTGCCGGGTTCCCGCTCCCTGAGTTCATAATTATATACATAGACCTGTTCACCATCCCTCAGAAATTGGACCGGGAAGCTGCCCGGCACGGCATCTTCTATGTCGAGATAGATAAACAGGTAGTTGGGGCTCTCCACCGCCACCACCTCTTTTATGGTTACACCCGGATAATCGATCTCCACGCGTGCATGACCGATCCCTTCACCATACGCCATGAGTTGCAGCTCGCTGTGCATCATGTCTGTCCACCAGAAAGGTGGCTCCATGCGCTCAGGCTCACCTGCAGCATAAAGCGGTACTGTCAGGGAAAGAACAAAGGAAAAAACAACTATGCGCAACATGGCGGCGCGCCATGATCTCAAAAAATGTACGTTCATCTCTTTATGTTTTAGGTTGACAGGTCAGCGCCTGATATCAGGTCCTCTATTTCACTGATCACTTTCTTTTTCACGCCGGGTTTAAGGCCGATATTATCCAGCAGCCCTTGCTGCTTGAGCAGCTGACGGCACAGCACCACATCTTTTTCAAGTAGGGCCTGTTTCTGTTTTCTGTTAAGATGCGTTAGCACGGTGACCGGAAACAAGCCGGTTTCCTCTATCATGTCTTTGAGTCCTTCCTTTCGAGGGTAGTCCCAGCTCACCATGCGCAGGCCTACACACCGGGCATAATCCATAGCGTCTTCCGTGAAACGTGTGTTGGTAAACACCCATCCGTGGAAGCTCCGCTTATCCAATCCGGGAGACGATTTCCAGCGTTCTTCAATATCCCTGAAGCGTGAATGAATATATAGGGGAACACGCACGTTGCAGTATTTACCCTGGCTGTTGTAGTACTTGCATTCAACCATGAACTGCTGGTGGTCATTGTGGGCAACCACATCCACTTCGTGCTTTATACATTGACCCTGTATCATCTTGCCCACTTCGATCTCATACCCCATATGTGCAAGCAGCTGCCCCACAAAATGCTCAAATGGATACCCGGAAGGGCCCAGCTCCATAATGGCTTTTTTAAGACTGTATCTTGCCGCCGTACCACGCTGCAGCTTTCTTAAGATCTGAAATGCCTTCCGGTATACAGCCGAAGTGGTCATCCCGTCTTCGAGTACAGGCCTGATGCCCTTCTCCACCTCTTTGGCCAGCTTAGGTGATGCACCTGCCCTGCGCAAAGAAGCATGCAGCTTGTCCGGATCAAATGCTTCCTTCTCGCCGGACTGCTTCCTGATAATCACTTTCTTCGTCATAAAATGCCAAAAAAATTTATAGGAATGTAAAAATACGTTTTTTTTCCAAAAAGGCCATCTCGACGTCAGCATAAATGCCGATCAGGACAAGTACAAGATGAGCCATGCCATTTCCTAAGTTTCTCTTATCTTTATCCCATCCCAACGGCCACTATTTATGTCGAAAAATTTCCATGTTTATAAGTCCGCAGCAGGCAGCGGCAAGACCTACACCCTGGTCAAAGAGTATCTGAAGCTGGTGCTGACGGACCCTGGCCGGTTCCGGCATATCCTGGCCATCACATTTACCAATGCTGCGGCAGCCGAGATGAAAGCGCGCATCATCGAGTCTCTGGGAGCCATATCCAAAGCCAAAAACCCCGGCAATAAAGACGGACAAAATCTTCTGGCGGGCATCATCCGGGACATTGAACAGGACCGTCCGGAAGTGGCTGTCTCAGAAAACCAACTGATCACCAACGCCACCGGGGTGCTGAAACAGATCCTGCATCAATACACCGATTTTGCAGTAAGCACCATCGACAGCTTTGTGCATAAGGTAATCCGCTCGTTTGCCTTCGACCTGCACATCCCTTATAATGTTGAGGTAGAGCTTGACACAGAGCGCCTGCTGAACCAGGCAACAGACATGCTGATTAAAAGGGCGGGGCAAGACAAAATGCTGACCCGGCTACTGATAAACTTCATCCTCTCACAGGCCGACGATGAGCAGGACACCCGGATAGAAAACAAGATCACTAAGCTGGCTTTCAATTTAGTAGATGAAGACAGCATTCCTTATGTTGAGAAATTAACGGAAGTTCCCCTGGAGGTATTCCGTGAGGTAGCCGACAAGCTTCGCAGGTCTGTCCTGGCATTTGAAAAAAGCATTCAGGCCGAAGCATCTGCAGCCATGGCGCTTATCCGGGCGAATAATCTTTCAAAAAATGCATTTTACAGGGGTCGCAGCGGCATCGCCACATATTTTGAGCAGATACAGACAGGTCAGATCCGTGAAAAGATAGAGCCCAACAGCTATGTAGACACAACCATTTCGGAAGACAAATGGTTTGCAGGCAAGGCATCAGATGAAGAGAAAGAGGCCATTGAAGGCATTAAAGACGCGCTTATCACGCACTTTGAAGCCATTCAGCAGATTGCCGGCAAAGGGCTGGAAACCTACCGGTGCGAGCTGGCTCTTTTGAACACCATATACCCCCTGGCATTGTTAAGCGAAGTAGAAAAAATGGCAGAAGAGATCAAGACGGAAGAGGTGACTTTGCACATTTCCGATTTCAATAAACGAATCGCCTCGATAATTGCAGAACAACCGGTTCCTTTTATTTATGAAAGAATTGGAGAACGGTATCAGCATTACATGATAGACGAGTTCCAGGACACCTCCCTGCTTCAATGGCAAAACCTCTTACCCCTGGTATCGAATGCCCTGGCAACAGGCCAGATGAGCCTGGTGGTAGGTGATGGCAAACAGGCCATTTACCGTTTCAGAAACGGTGACGTGGAACAGTTTGCAAGCCTGCCCGGACTCACGGAAGGCATCCGGGGCGTGAATAAGGCTGAATGGCAAGTGGCCCTGCAAAACAACTACCATCAAATTGACCTTGATACCAACTGGCGATCGGCGAAAACCGTCGTCGATTTCAACAACCGTTTCTTTGATTTTGCCAAAAACCTGCTCCACGACGAGCTCAAAAGCATTTACGAAAAAGTAGAACAAAAAGTACGACCGGATAAGCCCCTGGGTTATGTCCGGATCGACTTCCTTGAAGAGTCTGAAAGCCTGGACTATGAGGAGTTACAGATAGAAAAAGTATTGTCCTTGATCAACCAGTGCCTCGAGACGGGGCACAAGCTCAGTGATATCACGGTGCTCTGCCGTGCTCATAAGGAAGGCAGCATGATCGCCCAGGAGCTTTTGAAACACCATATTCCCGTGATCTCAGAAGAATCTTTGCTGCTGAGCCAGTCCGATGAAGTCAATGTCTTTCTTGCCACACTGCGGCTTCTGGCAAACCCCCGTGATGCCATCTCAGCTGCAGAGATGATCACCCTCCTGCACCGGTCAGGCCTGCTGAAAACCCGGCTCAGCCTTCATGAGTGCCTGAAGATGGGCGGGTTTCATTCAGAAAACAGGCATGACAAAACGCATGATCATGCCACTTCAGGCGTCGAAAAAGTCCTGAAGCACCATAGCATAAACCTTTCCTTCAAGGATTTCACCCATCTGAACATTTATGACACCTGCGAAACCCTAGTCCGCATATTTTTTTCAGAAACCACGCCGCCCAACCCCTTTGTGGCCTTCTTTATGAATGCCATCTTCGAATTTACACACCAGCACGCACTAAGCTATGATGACTTCCTGGATTGGTGGGAAGAGAAAGGGGAAAAATACTCCATTGTGGTGCCGGAAGGAGTGGAAGCGGTGCAGGTAATGACAGTGCACAAGTCGAAAGGATTACAGTTTCCCGTAGTTATCCATCCCTTTGCACATCAGAAGCCTAACCGGCTCACCCGCAATGGCCTCTGGACGGATGAGCGGCGCACGGGCATTAAGGGTCTGCCGGCACAGTTCCTCAACATGACCAAAAAGGATCTTGAAGGAACACCATTTGAGCAAGACCTTGAATGGGAACAGGCTAAAACATTCCTCGACATGCTCAATGCCACCTATGTGGCCTTTACCCGGGCAGTGGAGAAGCTTTTTGTGATCTCCAAAAACCCAGGGAAGAAGACAGATCCCACAAGTGTGCATGGTATGCTTCATAATTTCCTGAAGGAAATACAACATCCGGCAACAAGCGAAAACGCATATGCATTTGGCCAATTTGAGGGGCCTGCCAGAAAAAGTAAAGTGGCCGACACCAAGGTTGAACAACCATTCCAGCGCATGATTTCCGGGTTATGGAGCCGCAACCTCCGCATGCGCTCCCATCAGCAGGAACGAAGTATCCTTATGGCCGAAAATGACCCCTTGGAACGCGGAAACCTTATACACCGGGCCATGGAGGATATTCACCATGCAGATGACGTAAAACCCGTAATAAATAAAATGCTGCTCCGCGGAGATGTCAACAAGGAACTTGCAGACAGATGGACAGAAAAAATCCTGCGCATGCTCAAAGAACCCTCGTTGGCACCTTACTTTGAAAAAGGTGCGAAGGTAAAAACGGAAGCAGGCATGTTTGATGAAAACGGGAAATTATACCGCCCCGACAGGGTGGTCTTTCTTGAAAACGAAACGGCGATCATCGATTATAAATCAGGCCAGGCCCATCAGTCGCACCATAAACAGATGGAGCAATATGCCGGCATTCTTCTACGCATGGGTTACCCTTCTGTGAAAAAGATTATCATGTACCTGGACCAGGGCGTATCCACAAACCTCTGACCCGATGACTGTCTGCAAACACTCATACACCAGGATTCTCGCCTTGCTCCTGACAACGGCGACATCATCACGATAAACACAGTCTAAATAAAAACTGCTGGTTCTCGCGCATTTTGGTATCTAAATAATGCTATATTTTGGACAATTATTCGTAATTTGGCAGCGACACTTTCAGGATAATGTCCTTGACCAACCCTGCAGCATGTATTTCTGACCATTAACAATGAAGCTCCGCATATACTTATTAAAATCAACCATACATGTCCACACACGATATCATAAAGCAGTTTGAACCGCAACAGCACAACTTGTTGCATATTCTGCATGCTTTGCAGGACGCTAACCCGGCCAATTACCTGACAGAAGAAGCATTGGAGCAGACAGCGCGGCATCTGGGTGTCACTAAAAGTTCGGTATATGGTGTAGCAAGGTACTACACCATGTTTAGCCTCAAGCCCCGCGGGAAGTTCATCATCAGGGTTTGTGCTTCAGCTGTTTGTGAGCTGCTGAAAGTAAATGAAGTGATTGAGGCACTGGAGGAGGAGTTGCAGATTAAAATTGGTGAAACCACAAAAGACGGCACGTTCACCGTCGAACAGAGTGAATGTCTGGGTCAGTGCCAGGAGGCGCCTTCCATGATGATTAATGACAAGGTGCATAACAACCTTGACCGCGGCCGTATCAGGAAGATCCTGCAGGAATACCGGAGCTGACGCTTCATCACCTGCTCGTTTGCTGACAATGGGATTCTCTGCGAATTCCTCTGCGGGCCTCTGCGAGAAATCAACGTAATGACAGGGCTTGACTTGTCAAACCGAAATACAAACAACATGAACCAGGATAATAATCGCCATACCATGCAAATCAAGGAAACCAGGATTGTGTTAAAAAACGCCGGAAAAATCAACCCGATGCGTATCGACGATTACACACAGGCCGGCGGATATGAAGGCTTGCGCAAAGCCTTGCAGATGAAGCCCACAAATGTAATTGATGAGTTGATGGATGCCGGATTGCGTGGTCGTGGTGGTGCAGGGTTCTCCACCGGCATGAAACAAAAGTTCACCAGCGAGTCATGCCAGCGTTGCCCGCAGCGTTATGTAGTGGTTAATGCCGACGAGGGGGAGCCGGGTACTTTCAAGGACCGTGTCATCATGGAACAGGATCCGCACTTATATCTCGAAGGCACCATCATTGCGGCCTATGCCATCCAGGCAACCAAAGGGTTTATTTACATCCGTGCCGAGTATTACGATTCCATAAAAAAGACACGCAAGGCCATAGAAGATGCTTATAAGGCGGGCTTTCTCGGGAAAAACATCCTGGGGTCGGGTTTTGACTTTGACGTGGAAGTAAAGCTTGGTGCAGGGTCATACCTTTGCGGTGAAGAGCTCACCATGCTTGAATCGCTTGAGGGCAAGCGGGGGAACCCGCGCATCAAGCCCCCTTTCCCTGCTGAAAAAGGTGTTTTTGGTATGCCCACCCTGGTAAACAACGTGGAGACCCTGGCCAACGCCCCGATCATCATTGCCAATGGCAAAGAATGGTATCGCAAGCTGGGCACGGAACGCTCTCCCGGCACTAAGATCTTCACCATCAGCGGGCAGGTTAACAGGCCCGGTTATTATGAACTTCCCCTGGGTGTAAGTCTGAAGCAGCTCATAGACCTCGCCGGAGGAATGCGTAAGGGCAGGCCCTTCAAGGCAGCCTTGCTGGGAGGTGCTGCAGGCACTTTCGTGGATGCCTCCATGCTCGATGAGAAAATGACCTATGACAACCTCCGTGAAAAAGGTGCCACCCTGGGGTCCGGCGCCGTTATAGTCATGGCTGAAGGTGATCCGGTGTATGACATCCTCCACAACTGCCTGCGCTTCTTCAGACATGAGTCGTGCGGTAAGTGTGTCCCATGCCGCGTGGGAACCACCCAGCTCGTAAGACAGGCAGATCAACTCAAAGCACCCGAAGGAAACAAGGAGGATCTCCTGAAACAAATGGTGCGGGAATCGGAGATCATGGCAGGCACCTCACTATGTCCTCTGGGTCAATCGCCCATACTGCCCCTGGAGTCGGCAGCACGGTACTTCAAAAAAGAACTATGCAACCCAGTGTAAAACAAGATTAATACATTACCAGGTAATCACAACGCCATAAATCAGGAATCAGGGGCTCCCATCACGATACCCTTTTTGATGACACACAGATAATCATAACCTACAATGAGCAAACAAGTCAAATTTACCATAGACAATAAAGAAATACACGCAGCGGAGGGTGCCAACCTGCTGCAGGTAGCCAAAGACAATGACATAGCCATACCACACCTTTGTTATCACAAAAAACTAAGTCCCACCGGCGCCTGTCGCCTGTGCATCGTGAAAGTGGAAGGGCAGCGTGGCATGGTAGCTTCCTGTGCCATACAGGCAAAGGAGGGCATGCAGGTCACAGCCTTTGACGATGAGCTGGAAGAGGCACGTAAATATCTGCTTGATTACCTGTTGTCGGAACACAATGAGGACCATGACGGCACGTATGACGATGAGTTCCGGGAGCTGATCTTCCGTTACGGCCTGGACAAAAAGGAGCAGCGGCGCTTCCCCTCCATATGGAAAGAGCTTAACTACCCCATGGATGAGACCTCCCCCGTGCTTTCTTATGATGCCGCGAAATGCATCAAATGTTTTCGCTGCATCAAAGCCTGCGATGAGGTACAGGGCAAAAATGTACTGTCTTTCACCAACAGGGGCATAACATCTTATATCATTGGAGGGTTTGACAAGTGGGATGAAAGCGAATGTGATGGCTGTGGCGAATGTATCCAGCTTTGCCCTACCGGTGCGATCGTGGAAAAGCCGCATCGCGATGAGCTCAGGCTTGATCAAAAAACCAGTAAAGTACAGACCACCTGCCCCTACTGCGGTGTAGGCTGTCAGCTGGAGCTGATGGTCCGGGACGGAAAGGTGGTGCGCAGCAACGGCGTGGAAGGCGTAAGCCCCAACGACGGTCGTTTGTGCATAAAAGGCCGCTTTGGATACGATTATGTGAACCACCCCGATCGCCTGACAACTCCGCTGATAAAAAAAGACGGAAAGTTTGTTGAGGCTTCGTGGGAGGAGGCCCTCGACCTTGTTGCCCGCAAGTTTAGCGAGATAAAAAAGCATCATGGCCGCAAGTCCCTGGCAGGATATGCCTCCGCCAAAACGACCAATGAAGACAATTACTTGTTTATGAAGCTGGTACGCATGGTGTTCGGCAACAACAACGTGGACTATTGCACCCGCCTTTGTCACGCGTCAACCGTAACAGCCATGCTCAGGTCCCTCGGCGACGGTGCAGGCAGCAACTCGATAGAAGACTATGAAACCAGCGACTGCATGCTGGTTACAGGAAACAACATGATAGAGACGCACCCCGTGACCGCAACCTTTGTAAAACATGCAGCACAGCGCAACGGGGCCAAAATAATCATCATTGACCCCAAGTGGACTCCCCTGGTAAAGGATGCACACATCTGGCTTCAGCCAAAACTTGGAACAGACGTGGCCCTGTTGAACGGCATGTTAAGGGTCATTGTGAATGAAGACCTCATTGACCGCGACTTCATTAAAAACCGTGTGGAAGGTGGCATGAAGTCCTACGATGAGCTTAAGACCCTGGTGGAAAAGTACACACCAGATTATGTTGAAGAGGTCACCGGCGTGCCGGCACACCTTATGCAGGAAGCTGCCCGCATCTATGCACAGGCCAGACAACCGCTGATAGCCACAGGCATGGGCTACAGCCAGCAGGTGACCGGAACCCATAATGTGTTCTGCCTCATAAACATGATGCTGATAACAGGTCAGATAGGACGCGACGGAGCAGGACTGAACCCGCCACGTGGACAAAATAACGTTCAGGGCGTATCTGACGTGGGAGCGTCACCCTTTACCTATCCCGGTTATATCTCAGTAGAAGATGACGAAAACCGCCGCAAGGTGGCAAAGATATGGGGTGTGCATGAAGATGAACTGGATGGAGAAAAAGGCTTGTCTACCGTGGAGATCATGCAGGCTGCCTACGAGAAAGAAATCAAAGGCATGTACATCATGGGTGAAAATCCCATGCTTACAGACCCCAATCTTAACCATACCGAGGAAGCCATCAGGAAGCTGGACTTCCTCGTGGTTCAGGACATATTCCACACAGAAACGACCCCTTTTGCTGATGTCATCCTGCCTGCCACGGCCTTTGCCGAATCGGAAGGCACTTATGTGAACAGCGACAGGCGTGTGCTCAGGGTGAGGAAGGCCGTGGACCCGCCAGGGCAAGCAAGGCAGGACTGGGAGATAGTAGCTGAGATAGCACGGCGCATGGGCAAGCCCATTGGAAACTACAAAAATGAAAGCGATATCTGGGATGAGATCGCACAGACAGCCCCGATTTTTGCCGGCATATCCTTCAACCGGCTGGAACACCATGGCATTCAGTGGCCATGCCCCGACAAAGATCATCCGGGAACGGCAACCCTGTTCAAAGAACGCTTCAATACTCCCAACGGACTTGGAAAGCTGCATCCTGTAGATTATGCAGAGCAGAGCGAAAAAGCCTCTGAGGAATATCCGCTGATCCTAAACACAGGACGCATTCTGTATCAGTATCATTCCTCCACGATGTCGCGCCGCAACAAAGCCCTGAACGACTTTGCCAACGAATCCTATGTACTCATAAATCCGGCAGATGCCAGCAAACAAGGCATTTCTGACAAGCAAAAGGTAAAGGTAATCTCCCCAAGGGGTAAGATAGAAAACATCACCATAAAGATCAGCGAAGAGGTGCTCCCCGGCGAATTATTCATGCCGTTCCACTACGCAGAAGCACCCGTGAACAAGCTGACACGTGATGAGCTGGACCCCTATTCAAAAATTGCCCCGTTTAAATTGTCAGCGGTAAGAATCGAAAAGTAACAGGTGACATCAACATCCAATAAATTCCTATTTTTGCACGTGTTATGCTAAACACCATGGCAGGCGGAGCAATTCATTCTGTCATTTGTGGAATATTTTTTGATTGGAGTTAATATATGACAGACAATTCATTTACCAGCCGCATCAAGGCTGCCAAAGAGGAACTGGATGCCGTTATCCTGGCTCATTATTACCAGTTACCCGAAATACAAGAGGTTGCAGATCATGTAGGTGACTCTTTTGCCCTCAGTCGCCTGGCGGCGGAGCTTCCCCACAAGATCATTGTTTTCTGCGGGGTGGATTTCATGGCCGAGAGTGCCAAGCTGCTGAGCCCGGACAAAACCGTGCTGCTTCCTGTGAAACATGCCGGCTGCCCCATGGCAGACATGGCCACGGACGCTGACGTCCGCAAAATGAAAGCACAGCACCCGGATGCAGCCGTGGTATCCTATGTGAATTCATCCACTGCAGTGAAGGCAGTCAGTGACATATGCTGCACCTCTTCCAATGCCATTAAGGTGATCCGATCCCTCTCCCAGGAGAAGATCATTTTTGTACCTGACAAGAACCTGGGTGGATATGCCGCGGAACTGATCCCGGAAAAAACATTCATCCTCCACGATGGCTATTGCCCGCCCCACGAGGATGTGATGGCCATTGACGTTAAACTGGCAAGGGAACAACATCCGGATGCACAATTGCTGGTCCATCCCGAATGCCGGAAGGAAGTCAGGGACCAGGCCGATTTCATCGGCAGTACCGCACAGATCATCAAATATGCCGGCTCCAGTGACCACGAGGCGTTCATCATCGGCACCGAACAGGGCATCCTGCATCCGCTTCAGACAGCCAACCCGGACAAAACCTTTCACATGCTGACAGGCCATTTTATTTGCCCCAACATGAAAAAAACCACCTTGCAGCACCTCTATGAGAGCTTGCAGGAGAACAAGCACGTGATTGAAATTGACGGGGAGATGGCTGAAAGGGCCCGCAAACCGCTCGAAAGAATGCTAAAATGTTAATCACACAATAACAATGCCCGCATAACGACACCAAAACCCACAAATGACCGCCTGATCCACATGCGGTGGACTGCTAACACTCTTACCTATGCGCCGTTACATCTTCGATAAAGACCCGGGCACAATGCCATCCAAAAGCTACGACGTGGTGATTGCCGGTGGCGGACTGGCAGGATTGTACGCGGCGCTTTCACTAGATAAGGAGCTTTCCTGTGCCATCCTGGTCAAAGATGAACTGTTTACCTGCAATTCTTCCTTGGCCCAGGGGGGCATTGCTGCCGTGATCCGGCCTGCTGACAACACGGAGAAACACCTGGAAGACACTCTGAGAGCAGCCAAAGGGCTTGCCAATGAAGAGCATGTGCGCCTGATGGTAGAAAATGGTCCTTCTGAGATCAAAAACCTGGCTGACCTGGGCGTAAGCTTTGACACAGGCCCCGGAGGTGATTTTTATACTACCAGGGAAGGCGGCCATACGGAGAAGCGTGTCCTGCATTGTGGCGGCGATGCCACCGGGGCACACATGATACAAACCCTCATCCGTAAGGTGCAGGCCAAAACCAATGTTGACATCCTGGAAGACCGCTTCCTGCTCGATGTCCTCACCAACAGCGACAAACAGGCGTGTGGTGTGCTGCTTCTGCATGATGAGCCGGAGGTGTTATTTACTCCCCATGTAATTGTGGCAACCGGCGGCATAGGCCAGGTATACCAAAACACTACCAACCAGCCGGGGATCACCGGCGACGGCATTGCCGCGGCTATCAGGGCCGGCGCCAAAACCAGGCACATGGAGTTTGTGCAGTTTCACCCAACTGCATTCTTTGATGCCGCAAAAGGAAAAACAGCCTTCCTGATATCAGAAGCCGTTCGCGGGGAAGGAGGCATCCTCCGCAACCATCAGGGAGAGGCATTTATGGAAAAGCATCATCCCATGAAAGACCTTGCACCACGCGATATCGTATCCCAGGCCATAGCCAGGGAGATGCAAAACGCCGGAGTGCCCCACGTCTTTCTTGACATTACCTCTCACAGCCGGGATTTCCTGTCAAAACGCTTTCCGACCATTTTCGGAAACTGCAGGGATCACGGCATCGACATGTCGGAACAGCATGTTCCCGTGGCACCATCACAACACTATATCATGGGAGGGATACATACCGACAGCTTTGGACGAAGCACTACCGAAGGACTATATGTTTGCGGAGAGGCAGCATGCACCGGTGTGCATGGTGCTAACAGACTGGCAAGCAACTCCCTCCTCGAATGTCTCGTTTTTAGCCGGAGGTGTGCCGACCTTATCAATAAAGGAACCTTTCATCGCCATTCTGACGAAGCTTTGCCTGCAAATGATGACAAGCCAGGCTTTAAAGGCGACATCATGGCTATCCGCATGCAGATTAAAAGCCTTATGCAGACTCATGGCGGGATCGTAAAAAACGAAAAAGGGCTGCAACAAGCCATTGCAGATATCAAAAAGCATACTGCACGGCTCGAAAGGGCCGGGCTGACCACCAGGACAGAGGCGGAGACATACAACATGGGCCTCATAGCCCTGGAAGTACTCATCGCGGCCCTTAAGCGGAAAGAAAGCGTTGGGGCCCATTACCGAACATAACAGTCATGAACCACTCCTTGCACACCGATGAAATTATCAGACTTGCCCTGGCCGAAGATATTGGCACAGGCGATGTCACCACCCGAAGCGTGATCCCCGAAGGAAAAAAGATAAAGGGAAAGTTCACAGCTAAAGAAGATGGCATTGTATGCGGCCTTGAGGTTGCACAAAGGGTTTTTGGGTTTCTTGATGAGACCATTTGTTTCACGCCTGCAATAAGGGATGGCGAAAAGGTTGCCGCTGGCAGGCTGATCGCTGAGATAGAGGGTCCCGCACACGGCATTCTTTCAGGGGAACGGGTAGCACTGAATTTTTTACAACGTCTCTCCGGCATCGCGACAAAAGCCGCGGATTATGCCGCAATGGTGGCAGGCACCAATGCCATCGTGGTAGACACACGAAAGACGACCCCGGGACTGAGATGCCTGGAGAAATATGCAGTTAAGACAGGCGGGGCCGGCAATCACCGGATGAACCTGTCTGATGGCATCCTGATCAAAGATAACCATATCAAGGCAGCTGGCGGTATCAGCGCCGCTGTTAAAGCAGCCAGGGAAAACGCCCCCCGCATGCTGAAAATAGAAGTTGAAGCCGAAACACCCGAGGACGTTAAAGAAGCGTTAGAAGCCGGAGCAGACATCATCATGCTGGATAACATGGATGTGGCTACCATGAAAAAGGTGGTGGATATGATAGACGGCAAAGCTTTGGTGGAAGCCTCAGGGAATATGGACCGCAGGGATATCAGGGAGGTGGCCGCAACAGGCGTGGACATGATCTCCATAGGCGCCCTCTCACATAGCTCCAGAGCACTGGATATAAGCCTTAAGTTTGAATAGCCATCATCTGACTGGTACAGAACTGCCTTGATAGCACGCTGTGGTGCATTTCATTCTGTTAATGTCTGCGCAGTCACCATGTACCTGATAACAGAACTGCCATCCTACATAAGTTTGTCGATGGCATCGGCCAGGCGCTGATCCTTATCGGTGACCACATCACCCGCATCGTGAGTCGATAAACGTATCTCAACAGATTTGTACACATTACTCCACCATGGATGGTGACTGTGTTGTTCGGCCAGTAATGCCACGCGTGTCATAAACGCGAATGCTTCAGAAAAATCCGTAAACTCAAAATTCCTGACAAGCTGGTTGTTTTCTTCTTTCCACATGGCTTAGGTTGTTTTTTGATTTATAGGAAACAAACAACTACCCCGGGGTGAATGTTTAGAGGGCCTGGGGTTTATGGTTGCAGAAAGCTTTGTTTTTTTAACTTTGTATAAAATGTAAGGAGTTTTCTGAAATGGGAAAAGGACCGGACGAAAGGGGGGGCAGGAGACACACTGCTTTAAAGGTTAACAAGGGCATCCCCCAGCCATCATCGTTAAACCAGCAGGCCGCAGATTCCTACAAGTTACGGAGGCGCAAGGTATTGTCTCCGGAAGAGTATGTTGAAGGTATCCTGGCTGGTGACCGTGTCATGCTCAGCCGGGCCATCACCCTCATTGAAAGCTCTCTCGAAAGCCATTATGAGGCGGCTCAGAAAGTGATCGAGCAATGTATCTCCCACTCAGGCAACTCCTTGCGGGTAGGGATCACCGGGGTGCCAGGCGCCGGGAAAAGCACCTTCATTGAGGCCATGGGCAATCATCTGATTGACAAGGGCCACCGGATCGCGGTGCTGGCGGTAGACCCCAGCAGTGAGATATCCAAAGGCAGCATCCTGGGGGATAAAACCCGCATGGAGACGTTAGCAGTAAATGAACATGCCTTTGTAAGGCCCTCCCCTTCTGCAGGTTCCCTTGGCGGTGTGGCGCGGAAAACCAGAGAGATCATCATCCTCTGCGAAGCAGCCGGCTACGATGTGGTCTTCGTGGAAACCGTGGGCGTGGGACAGTCGGAAATAGCCGTTCACTCCATGGTTGACTTTTTCCTGCTCCTGATGATCTCCGGCGCCGGAGACGAGCTTCAGGGCATCAAAAGGGGCATCATCGAGATGTGCGATGGCATGGTTATCAACAAAGCCGACGGCGACAACCTGGATAAAGCCAGGATAGCACGCTCGCAATATGAAAATGCACTGCACCTCTTCCCGCCAGCCCCCACCGGCTGGACACCCAAAGTAAAAACATGTTCTTCCATTACACATGATGGCATGCCCGGGGTGTGGGATATGGTAAAAGAGCATGATCATATGATGAAGGCCAGGGGCCACTTCCAGGAAAAAAGAAACCGGCAGCAGCAATACCGCCTGCATGAAAGCATCAAAGAAAGCCTCAAGACCCACTTCTATAATCACCCTGTCATTGAAAAAAAAATCAGGGAAGTGGAAAAAATGCTGGACGCACAGCAGATGACCTCCTTCCAGGCTGCCAAGGTGTTGCTTGACACCTATTTCGAACTAAACAAAGTGGATAACACGGGCAAGAAAGGCACTGATTCATGATAGGCCGGATAATACTATACAGCATAACCTTTACACTACAGTGCTGGTTATTTGCTCCGCAGACTGCTGCCGGTGCATGGACTGTTTTCCAAAACCAGGAGGAAGAGGCTGAAACGCGCGAGCTGCGTACCCTGCGATACACTTACGGCCTGAACATTGGAAGCTATTTCGCCAACGACGGTACTGCGAATTATTACAACGGAAGTGGTCATCACAACCTGGATGCAGCCATCAACAGAGAACATAACTACAACCGGATACGCGAATCCCTGGGGTACGACTTTGAACTTCATGCCCTTCCAATGGATATGGGCTATTCCCCCACCATGATGATCGGCATATTTGGCACCATTCTCATTGGAGAAAGAACCGGGATCCATGGTGAGTTTAACTTTGCCAGGCTGAGAGCCGAAGACTATTTCAGCCTTGAACTTGACCGGCCAAGTTTCATTGAAGGGGACAATGTATACCTTTTCCCGCTCAGAGGCACGGAAGAGCGTTCAGAAATTCGCCTGGGAATTCAGCACACGGCCGAATCGGAGGGCTCATCGGTGCATCCCTTTTTTGAGGGTGGGGTGAGTTTTGTGAACACCCGCGTCCGTGAAAACATCGCACGGATCGAGGGCAGATCATATAGCATAAGAAATCTCAGTGATACGTATTACGATTTCCGTGATGATGGGATCGGGTTTGGCGGATATGCCAGCCTTGGCCTCCGGATGGACGTCGGCGACAGTTACGCCCTGGCCTTAGGTGCCGGCAGCAGCTTTTTAAACATCAACCTGGGAGATAATGACTCCTTTTATTTAAATTACAGTTTGTTTGCAAGGATCTTTCTTACCCACTAAAAACCTGTTTGACTCAGGCCCGTGACACCGGCAAAAAAACCTGATTTTTTGGGATATTTCTTTACTCTGTCTGCTTTTTCTTCTCTGACAGGTTAAATCTTTCCGGATGGCGTGCCTCTTTATCCCTGTAAAAATCTTCTATGATCTTAAAGTCAGCCTCAAAGTCTCCACTGGGGTAAATCATTTTCCCTATACCTCCCTCTTTTCTGCGATAGTCAAGGAAGCCCAGGAATATAGGTACTTTAGCGGTTAGTGCAATAAAATAGAACCCTTTTTTCCAGCGCTCAACCCTGCGCCGTGTCCCTTCAGGAGTGATCAGAAGGTAAAACCTGTCATGCTTTTCAAACTCCCGGGTGATCTTTTTCACGGTGTTCTGGCTATGTCCGCGGTCTACAGGTACACCACCAAACCAACGCAATACAGGGCCAAGAACCCCTTTAAAAGCTTCTTTTTTTATCAGAATCTTAGGCTTGATGCCATAAATAAAAAATCCCAGCCTGCCAATCACGAAATCCAGGTTGCTGGTATGCGGTGCCATGATGATCACCGCCTTGGGAATTTCGAGAGACGCCCGTGAATAAACGTTCCAGCCAAACAACCAAAAAACAAAACGGGCAATATGCTTCATACATCATAAAATTAATTCAGGAAGAACAAAAAGCTGCTGCTTACTGCATTCTCAGCAAAAATAAGAGAAAAACACCAATAAAAATCACAACTTTTCGTTATTCTATGTAAAGCTCATCACCAAAAATGCATTGGAAATCCGCATGCAAATGCGTATATTTGAATCCTGCAAAGTTAGTAAAGGCATGAAGCGGATTATGACACCCAAGCGGATCTACCTAAACCTCAAAAGGCGCGACACCTGTCATTATTAAGAACGGTGTGGCACTGCCATGCCGCATGACAAACACCGGGCACTTTTTGTCACATTTGCGATCAGCAATTGTTACACAACCGTCACACCGGTGCATTCCCTTTTGTTTTTTCTAATATTTCATCATTAATTTATTTCTCATGGAACTTCCATTTGCAGAACCCTATAAAATCAAAGTGGTAGAACCATTGCGTCGCAGCACACGCGAAGAGCGCGAACAATGGATCAAAGAAGCCAGATATAATTTGTTTAATTTACGCAGTGAGCAGGTGTTCATTGACTTGCTTACGGATTCGGGCACGGGCGCTATGAGTCACCAGCAGTGGTCAGAAATGATGCTGGGCGATGAAAGTTACGCCGGGTCCACTTCCTATTTCAAGCTCAAAAAAGTGATTAACGAACTGCTGGGCATGCCTTATTTTGTGCCAACGCACCAGGGGCGGGCAGCCGAGAATGTATTGTTCAGCGCCATGATCAGGGAGGGCGACCTCGTGCCGGGAAACTCCCATTTCGACACTACCAAGGGGCACATTGAATTCCGGCGTGCCACGGCGGTCGACTGTACCATCGACGAAGCAGCGGATACTACCATATATCACCCTTTTAAAGGCAACATTGATCTCAACAAGCTTGAGCATGTCTTCAAAAACAACCCTAAAGAGAAGATCCCCCTGTGCATTATCACCGTGACATGCAACACCTCAGGCGGACAGCCTGTGTCGATGCAGAACATCAGGGAGGTGAGTGCCCTGTGCAAGAAATATGGCATCCCGGTAATTTTTGATGCAGCGCGCTTTGCTGAGAATGCCTATTTTATCAAGCAGCGCGAAGAGCAATATTCCGGTCACAGCATCAGGGAGATTGTGCTGGAGATGTATGATCAGGTGGATGGCGCCACCATGAGCAGCAAGAAAGACGCTATCGTAAACATCGGTGGTTTTGTGGCGTGCCGCGACAAGAAACTCTTCGACAAAGTCAGCATGTACACCATTCTCTTTGAGGGATACCTTACTTACGGCGGCCTTGCCGGACGAGACCTGGCTGCCATGGCACAAGGACTCATGGAAGGCTGTGAGTATGACTACCTGGAAGCGCGCATCGGCCAGGTGGCCTACCTCGCCGGTCTGCTGAAAGAATATGGCGTGCCATGCCAGGAACCAACGGGAGGCCATGCCGTGTTTGTGGATGCCAGAAAAGTACTTCCTCAGATCCCGAAAGAAGAATACCAGGCACAAACCCTCGCCATTGAACTTTACCTGGAAGGCGGAGTACGGGGCGTGGAAATCGGTACACTGCTGGCCGACAGGGATCCCAAAACACGGGAAAACAGATATCCCGGACTGGAGCTCCTGAGACTCGCCATACCCAGAAGGGTATATACCAACAACCACATGGCGTATGTGGCAGCCTGCCTGGGCAATATCTACGAGCGCCGGAACAAGATCACCAAAGGATTCCGGATCACAAAAGAAGCGCCCATTATGAGGCACTTTACCGTAGAGCTGGATAGGGCGGAGTAGGTTTTTTGCACCTGTAAAATGATTAAAGCGTTTTGCGTTCTGCAAATCAGAACATTATGGACTTAACCTGGTATAATCATGGAACTCATCATCACATTCATTATCGCATTGGGACTGGCCATGGATTGTTTCACCATCGCCATCAGCAACAGCAGTGTAAGCGGGGAAGTCAGGCCCGGGATACCGCTGAAGGTAGCCATCGCCTTTGCCTTTTCTCACATGCTGCTGCTCTATCTTGGTTATCTGCTGGGAGGTGCCATACAACATCTTTTTGCAGGGATTGAACCCTGGGTGGTCTTTATTATATTAGGAATCATTGGAGTTAAAATGATTCTGGAGGCCCGCAGAAGGCATCCCAAACAAAAAGTTTTTGACATAAACCAGATCAGTGTCATGCTGGTGTTATCCGTTGCCACAGCCATGGACGCCTTTTTAACAGGTGTGGCCATCTCTATGACCACCATCGGAATAAACACGGCAAATCTCCTGGTGGGTCTTACCGTTTTTATTTTAACCCTTGGCGGGATGGCGGGAGGCAAACAGCTGGGCGTTGCTTTCGCACAGCGAACAGCATACTTCGGGGGTGCTTTTATGCTCCTGGCAGCTGCTACGTTCATGTTTGTTTTTTTGCAGTGACCATCCTTGTCTCGCCCGGAAACAGGTTTACACTTTTTGTAAACTAGAACCAGAACGGGTCATTAAGCGATTTGAAAGAACCAACATGCTTCATGAAGCATGTTGGTTCTTCGTCTATCCGGCCATGAGGTTGCATCCGCGAACATCGCTTTGATCAAAACGGCCAAGCACCTCAAATGACCCGTCAGGAAATACCCTTCCCAGGTCCTGGGTGGCAATGAAGCTGCAGGAGTAGATGTTTGCCAGGTCGATGACATTGATGCCACCACCCTGGCCGGCGCCTGTGAAGCTAAGCGGATCGTTGCTGTCGCGCGTCAACACACGCATCCAGGGAGGACATTCAAACCGCCCCTCCCCTTTCGACCAGGCTTGAGACAATAGTTCTGTCATCCCATATTCGGAATGAATGCTCTTGATGTCAAAGGCCCGGCAAAGGATGCCGTGCAGCTCTTCGCGCACCATCTCACGACGCCTTCCCTTCATCCCGCCGGTCTCCATCACAATACTATTCTGCAACGGCATCGGATGGCACTCAGCAAAGTCGAGCAAGGCAAAGCTCACGCCCAGGAGCAAAACACGCTGTCCCTCAGCTTCAAGGCCTTTGAGCACATCAGCCAGGCGATCAAGCTCATCCAGATAAAACCCGCTCCGGGGATGCCCGCTCTCCTCTATCAGCCGGTTAGCCATGTATACCAGGGAAGAATCCTGTCTTTCAAGATATCCGGGCAACAGTGCAAGTATGCAGTAATTGTCCGGACCACCATAAAACAAGCGGAATCCATCGAGAAAGCTACGTTCATAAACAGCCAGATCAGCTACATGGTGTTTGGACGTCATACTTCCCGTAGTTCCGGAACTGTGGAAAACTTTGGCTGCCTCACCCCCGAAGCTTGCCACTCGTCTGTTTTTGAACAGATCAATCGGCAAAAAGGGTATCTCATCAAGATGTGAGACCCGCCCCGGGGACCTGTCCAGGTTGTCACAAAACTCCCGGTATA
>SLEW01000302.1 GCA_007124575.1 Bacteroidales bacterium
AATTTGGCAGTATCCAGGACAAGCGTATCATAATCGTTCCAGAAAGGGCCTTCAGTGAGGGCGGTGAGCCCAATATTGGTCATCTGGCCGGCTTTCTCTTCCAGGGAAAGTAGTTGCAATAAACTGTCGGCCTGCCGCAAGTGTGGATCCTGGTACACTTGATCAGCAGGCGGACGACAGTTTACAACCAAAAACAACACAACTACTATGAAGAAAAAACGAAAATATCTCATCATTCCTTGTTACTTTACATAAAAAGGGATATTTGCCGTGCCGGCATTATTGTTCTCGTCGGTTACATAAACCAGTATTCTGTACTCCCCTGTTTGCGCGGGGGCCCTGAAAACAATCTCCGAGGTGTTCGTCGAGACGATCAGGCTCTCTATGCTGTCAGGGCGTGGTTCGTAATCCCCGCCATCGCTCAGCTGCTGAGGTTCAGGCATGATCTCCGCCCGCACACTGAGGCGGCTATTATCGGGGTGTTCCACGTTTATCAATGCGGTATATTCACCATCCCTGTCGAGCCTCACATTATCATACCGGCCTCCCATGCCCTGTATGGTAATATCATGCATTTTAGGTGCCATCTGGTCCGGATATTCTCCCGTCCACAGATACTCCATCACATTGATGGCTTTGGTTTTTTCTCCATCTTCGGTAAACAAGCCATACCATGACGGGGTACGTTCCTGTTTTTGCCCCCATAAAAACACATAGGAGCCCATGCAGTTGGCATCGTCCTCCAGGATCACATTTTTGTAGCGATACGCAATAGCCTCTGCTTTTTCTGTGCTTGTTTGTTCAATGGGCCTTCCCCATTCGGTTTCTGGCATCTCCCAATGGCCTGTGGCGCCCCATTCTGTTACCAGGTATGGACCGTCATAGCCTGATTCATCCAGGTACTGTTGGAGGTTAACGATTTCACCATAAAACTGAACGGAGAGAAAGTCGATATCCGGGCAGTTTTCAGTGATATATTCGACCTCACGGGGGCCTATGCCAGCGAGCATTGTTGTGGTAACGTGGTTGCCATCCACTTCTTTGATCATCCGGGCTATGTCATTCACCGCATCCCACACGCTGAGGTTCGTATACCGCAGGTTGAGCTCATTGCCGATGCCCCATCCCAGCAGTGCGGGGTGGTCTTTTAATTCCATTACTTCCTGGCGGAAGCGTTCCAGCTGTGCGGCTACAGCCTCTTCATCATCATAATCAAAGCCATGACGTTCCCTTTCCACATCGAGACCCATCATGACCATTAGGCCACGCTCATAGGCTTCGTCAAGTATTTCAAGGGCAGGTCGCTGACTATTATCTGTTCGCCAGGTGCGGAAAGAATTGCCGCCATGGGCTGCTACCTGGTAGCAGGGGCCAAACTCACACCCTGCACCTTTTACATAAAATTCTTCGCCATTGACAAAAAGCCGGTATCTGCCGTCCACCTCACGCATTTCCACATGCGAGGGACCTTCGGACAAGTATTTACTGCCGGGATCCTCAGCTGAATTACAGGCAAATAAAAGGATCGCGCCAACTGCCACGATGATGATGTGAATACTTTTCATGATATGTTTTGTTGTTTGATTTCAAATTATTTATTGGAGTAATGTACATATGTTATGACCTCGTCGTTTTTCATTCTTTAATTAATTGTTCCTCGAGCTCTTCCAGTGATTTGCCTTTTGTTTCCGGCACGAATCGCCATACAAACAGCAGGGTAAGGAAGCCGAAAATGGCATAGATCAAATAGGTATTGCTTGATCCCAGGTATTCCAGTTGTGCCGGGAAAACCGTAGCCACAGAAAAGCTGACTATGGAGTTCCAGAAACCCATAATGGATATGGCCAGGCCACGCAATCTGTTGGGAAATATCTCCGAAAGCAGGGCCCACATCACTGGTCCGAGAGATATGGCAAAAGAGGCTACAAACATCAACAGACCAATTAATACCCATACTGCGTTGATGGTAATGGAATGCTTCAGGATAATTTCCTTATAGATGTCATAGGTTTCCTGTCCTACTTTTTCCTTTGCCTGGCTGAAAAAGGCCACTTCATTTTTAAATACCACCTCTTGCAATTCAGACAAGGAGTACAAATTGCTCAGGTGAACCGGTTCTGCCCCCATTTCCTCCACTTCAAACATGAGTTCTTTCATGGAGTGGTCATCAATAACATATCTGGCGTTCACGAAAGAAAAGCTGACGATGAGCATAGAAATACAGATCCCTGCGGCACCGATATAGAGCAATGGTTTCCGGCCAAATTTGTCGATCAGCAGCATGGCTGCTACGGTCATGACCACATTGGTAACCCCCAGGATCGCTGCCTGCAGAAAAGCGGCATCCTTACCCCCGCCGGCCATTTCAAATATCATGGGAGCATAATAGAATATGGCATTGATCCCTGTTATCTGCTGAAAAAAGGCAATTCCAAATCCGATAATCAATACGGTCTTCATCTTTTTGGAGAACACATCGGACCACCTGGCCTTGTCCTTATTGATCTCTTCATTGAGGCTGTCGTCTATTTCTTTAAAGATAACAGGTGCCTTTTCTTCACCGTTTACTTTTGTCAGCACCAGCAAGGCCTCATCTTTCCTGTCTTTTTGCATGAGCCAGCGGGGGCTGCGCGGAACCAGGAAAAGCAGCCCCAGATAAATTATGGCCGGTATAGCTTCCACGCCAAGCATGATTCGCCATTTGAGATCGGCGTCAGCAATGGTTTGCTGGAAGTAATAATTGGAAAAATACGCTATGGATATCCCCACCACGATGTTAAGCTGGTTGATGGTAACCAGACGGCCACGCAATTTCTTGGGGGCTATCTCCGCGATATACATGGGGGCAATAAGGATTGCCATACCCACGCCGAGGCCACCCAGAATACGGGCAAAAAGAAAAATAACGATGTTAAAGGCCAGGGCTGTGATGATAGCGCTGAGTGCAAAGAGTACCGCAGTAAGCATAAGTATGTTCCGGCGACCATATCTGTCGGCCAGGCGACCGGCGATGATATTCCCAATAATGGCGCCCAGGATGAGTGAGCTAACGGAAAATCCTATGAGCATGGAGCCCTGGCTCAGTCCGAACGTTTCACGGTAGAAAGGGGTTGCCCCGGATATCACAGCACTGTCGAAGCCCATCAGAAACCCGCCCAGAGCTACGATGAGACTAATAAAAATAGTATACAGCTTTCTATTCATCATAATTGAAGTTTATTAAATAGTCACAGGTTCAGCTTCACGCAGCCATCAGAAAGGCTTCTAAAAAGGCGGGCATTCGGGGAATGCCCGCCTCTGCACAAACAATCAACCCTAACTATTCATCATGAAGCCTATTCATAAAAAGAGGGTGTGTATTAATAGCCGCTATTTTGATTAAACATGCCAGCAGAAAGGTCAATTTCAGTTTGCGGGATCGGCAGAAACCCATTTGTTGCAGGATTGAAATTAACATTAAAGATATGCTGTTCACCCTCGTAGTTTGGTCCGTAGATGCCAGAGTGCGTAAGTTCCTGGTCGGCATAACTGATTCCTTGTCTCAAAAGATCAAAGTACCGTATCCCTTCCAGCGACAGTTCCAGCCTTCTCTCAATCATAATGTTTTCATGCGTTGCAGGCACGGACTCCAGGCCCACTCTTTCCCTAACCCTGTCGAGATACTCTTGTTTGTTGGGGCTGTCCAGTTCTGCAGCCATCAGCAGCACATCTGAGAAGCGGATCACGCGAAAGTTGGCGGTGCGGTTAAGTTCAAACTGTCCGCTGGCACCCCAGTGTTCTGCATCCGAGGTATATTTTCTTGAAAAATACCCCGTGTGCTGGTGCCCTTTATTAAGGGACCCGTCCAGCTCTTCCTCCAGGAGGATGGTGTGTTCAAAGCGTGGGTCATCCTCCATAAAAAGGGCCAGTTTATGGTTCACTGTGCCAAAGCTCCATCCCCTGTCCCAGTTATCTGAGCCTGTTACCCGGGGTCCCTGCATCTGTGCAGCCAGGTTGCCATGCCCGCCACGCGGATAGTTCCAGTCCCACCATGGCGGTGTGTCGCCGTGAGTTATCTCAAAAACCGACTCCATGCCCAGTTCTCCTTCAAGACTGAAATTCATCGAATAGTCTTCAAAAAGATCATGTCCGCTATTAGCGATGAGGTCCTCCAGCTCTGCAAGAACAAAAGTACGATCTACTGTTGTGCCGTTGGCTTCCAGCTCAGCCCCGTAAACACCGTTATAAAAAAGGTAAACCCTTGCCAGCAGTCCCTGGGCGGCCCACTTTGTGATCCGGCCTGCTTCATCAGCGGGCACTGTTTCAGGAAGATCTGCAATGGCTTCCACCAGATCCAGGGCTATTTGGTCGTATACCTCTTTGGGGGTATTTTGTTCCTGGCTATACTCCGATGGCCCCGATAAGGTGTTAGTTAGCAAGGGGATATTCTCAAAAAACCGTACCTGTTCAAAATAAAAGTAGGCCCGCATGAACTTAACCTCGGCAATTGTGCGCTGCTTAAAGTCATCTGATGCTTCAATGTCATCGATCACTTCAAGAAAAAGGTTTGCGCGGTATACGCCTATGTAATTTTTAATCCATGTGGCATGAACGACCGGGTTGGTAGCCGGGATTTCATGAAGGTTCAACTGGTTAAAATCTAAACCGTCGTTTGCATCAGAGCCACCGCCAAAAGCATCATCAGACAGCACGTCGGCCACAGTAACAAAAGGCGCCCAACTTACGCCAGGGGTAGATTGATATGTAAGCACATCATAAACAGATATTAATGCCCTGTATGCATCCTCCTCTGTGCGATAAAAATTGGTGCTTACCACCTGGTCCAAAGGTTTCAGATCAAGAAAATCATCTCCACAGGCAGTTAACAGGAAAATAAGCAGAAATGCTTTTGCCGTTTTTGTTATATTATTTTTCATTTTTCCTGGTTTTTTATGTTAGAAAGAAATGCTTGTACCCAGACGGAAAGTTCTGGCCTGGGGATAGACACCCCTGTCAATTCCAATATCAAATGAGCTCAAGGCGCCGATTTCCGGGTCAGCGCCAGTATATTGGGTGAGTGTAAAAAGATTTTCAGCTGATATATAAATCCTCCAGTTCCTGGCATTGATCCTGTTCAGCAAATTCCCCGGCAGCGTATATCCTATCTGAATATTTTTGAGTCTGATAAACGAGGCATCCTCGATATATAAATCTGATATTCTGTTATTAAGGTTTGTATCATTAAAGGTGAAGCGTGGAATGGTGTTGGACGTGCCCTCCCCGGTCCATCGATCCAACATGTCAACGGACAGGTTTGTAGAATTCAGGTCACGTCTTCTTATGCCGTTAAATACGTCGTTACCATAAGTTCCTACAATGAGAAAACCAAGGTCAAATTGTTTATATTCGAAACTGGCATTCATTCCAAAGGTCCATGCAGGCGTTGGATTTCCTATCATAGTCCGGTCATCTGCCGTGATCCTTCCGTCGCCGTTGACATCCACAAAGCGCACATCGCCGGGTCTGGCGTTGGGTTGCAGCAACTGTCCTTCGGCATTGATATGTTGATACACCTCATCCCAGTTCTGAAAAATTCCATCTGTTTTATATCCCCAGAAATAACCAATAGGCATACCCAGTTCGGCACGTGTGACCATACCTGCCACCGCCCATGTTGCACCAGGTAACACACCTTCTTCATTACCTATTTTGGTCATCTCATTTTTATTGTATGCAGCATTTGCCCCTATTGAATATCTTAAATCTCCAGTAAAGTGTCTCCAGTCCAATGACATTTCAACGCCTCTGTTCTCAACGCTTCCCACATTGGCAAAAGGAGGATCATTGCCCACATGCCCCGGGATAGGAATAACTTCCAGCAAGCCTTTTGTGGTTTTAATATAGTAATCGACGGTACCTGTCAGTCTGTTATCAAATGCGCCAAAATCAACAGCAATGTCAATTTGTTCAGATTCTTCCCACATAATATCCCGATTGGCCATAAACGAGGGTGAAGCTCCCCAGGCTCTGCCGCCACCAAAAATATAACCTCTGCTCCTGTCAATGGTAGAGATGAACTGGTAGTCTCCAATTTCCTGGTTGCCGTTGATGCCCCATGAAGCCCTGAGCTTTACCACTTCAAATAAAGTTTCCGGGAAGAAGTTTTCCTCGCTGATCATCCATGTCACACCAAAAGAAGGAAAGGTACCAAAGCGGTTGTTCGGACCAAACTTAGAGGAGCCATCCCTTCTAACTGTTGCATCAAAGGCGTACCTGCTCTGATAGTCATAAGAAACACGGCCAAAAACTGAAAGAAGTGCTGCATGGGAAGCTCCTCCGAACGCATTCCAGACAGTATCTGTTGCCATGTTCAGGTATACGTGGTTGGGATCACTCACATCTACATCAGCATTAAAGCCAAAAAGATCTTCCAGGTTCGTCTTGCTGGCGGTGGTTCCCACCAGGGCAGAAATGCTGTGATCATCAATTTGGGTTGAATAGGATAAGGTATTTTCAAATTGCCACGTATAATACCGGTCAACGGCTTTCTGTACAGATGTCTTGTCGGTATTATTTTGTGCGCCATTAAGGTAAAACAGAGGCAAGTGAGAATCAAACAAAACATAGCCGAGGTCAATTCCAAGCGAAGAACGGAAAGTTAAATTATCGATGGGTTCAATTTCACCAAATACATTTCCCACGATTTTATCCACACGGGTTTCACCTGTTTGAGTCTCCAGCAATGCCAGTGGATTTACTATCTCGGCACCTACATTTTCTGATATTCCATATACTCTGCCCTCATCATCTGTAACAACAGGCTGATTAGTAAAGGGCGGCTGCGACAGGTTTGCTTCATCGTCCTCATAAACGGGCGTTAAAGGATCGATATTAAGCGCACTGCTGTATGCTGCATTGAAGGCAGCATTGCTGGCAATGCCCCGTTGTTCGATATGCGTATAGGCCAGGTTGCTTCCAAACCGGATATTACTATTCACTTCATGGCGGGTATTCAGTCTTGCCGTGATGCGGTCAAACTGTGATTTGTCACCTCCAATGATTCCTTCCTGAGAGAAGTATGACAAGGAGGAAGCGTATGTTGAGCGTTCTGTGCCGCCACTGACTGACAATTCATGATTAGCTATGGGTGCGTTGGTCTCAAAGAGTTCGTTCTGCCAGTCGGTATCAAACTGAGGTATTTCGTTGGGGTCGAAAGGTTCCGTGCTGCCTGCATTTCTGGCGCCTTCGTTCATCATCATCATATATTGCTCAGCATTGAGTACATCAACTGTATGGGCTACATTTTGTATGCCCTGGTAAAATGAGTAATTAAGGGTCAGATCGCCTTCTGTACCACTTTTGGTGGTAATGAGTACCACACCATTTGCTGCCCTGGCACCGTAAATTGCGGCGGAGGCAGCGTCTTTAAGCACATCTATTGATTCAATGTCACCGGGGTTAAGGTAGTCAATACCACTAACGACCATGCCATCCACGACATAAAGGGGATCGGCATTACCTGTTGTTCCGGCGCCTCTGATGCGCACGGTGGGAGGCTCGCCGGGCTGTCCCGAGAGATTGGTCACTTGCACGCCGGCAGCTCTTCCCTGCATAGCTTGTTCAACACGCAATGCTGGTGTAGATGTGATCTCATCACTTCCTACGCTGGAGATAGCTCCTGTTACCACCTTTTTTTGTTGTGTACCATACCCGACGACCACGAATTCTTCAAACGTAGCGACATCAGGTTCCAGTTCCACATTCAGATTTTTTGTTTCACCAGAAGAAATAGTTATTTCAATATCCTGTGAAACATACCCCACAT
>SLEW01000261.1 GCA_007124575.1 Bacteroidales bacterium
CCATGTACTCCTTGCCATCAGCACCATACATATACAAACCCTCAGCGCTTACAATCTCGAGGGCCAGCGGAAAAGATGATGTCTGCGCCAGATGCCTGAAAAAGAACGTTCTGTCGTTCATCTGTTTATTTTTGCGTTAATTGTTGATTTTCAACATGTTAAGGATACCCGTTTTTAAGCTTTCCTAAGGGCATTGCCCTGAGCTGAATTAAGTTGCCCTTGCAAAGCGCCCTGCTACCAGCTCCCCGAAATATCACCCACATCCCGTCACAGCCACTTAATACCCGTATTTATCCTTCCACAGGCGCTTCAACCTTGCCCGCATCTCCTGTTCCCGGGCGTTATCAGCAGGGTCATAGAGTGTTGACCCGGACAATTGGTCCGGCATGAATTCCTGGTCAGCAAAGTGTCCGGGAAAATCATGTGAATATTTATACTCTTTTCCATATCCGGTATCTTTCATCAGTTTGGTGGGGGCATTACGCAATGAGAGAGGCACAGGGAGATCACCGGTTTTCTTAACCAGGCTTTGCGCCTTGCCAATGGCCAGATAGGCGGCGTTGCTCTTGGGCGAGGATGCCAGGTAGGTTGCTGTTTGCGATAAGATTATACGGCTTTCCGGCATGCCAATCATGTTAACAGCCTGGAAGCAACTGGTAGCTAGCAGCAAGGCATTGGGATTGGCATTGCCAATATCTTCAGAGGCCAGTATGATCAGCCTCCTGGCAATAAACTTCGGGTCTTCACCACCTTCTATCATCCTGGCAAGATAATATACAGCTGCATTAGGATCACTGCCCCGCACAGATTTTATAAAAGCGGATATCACATCATAATGCATCTCACCGGCCTTGTCATACAGGGCCATATTTTGCTGTATCACCGCCAGCACATGCTTATTGGTAAGTTGCACCTCTTCTTTGTCCGCGGCATTGACGGAAAGCTCCAGGGCATTCAACAGTTTTCTTGCATCGCCCCCGGAGATACGCATCAGCGCTTCCGTTTCCTTCACCACAATTTTCTTTCCGGTTTCCTTTTCCAGGAGCAACTTTCCTTTGATCAGCAGTCTCTGCAGGTCTTCTTCCGTCAGATCTTTAAGGATATATACCTGGCAGCGCGACAACAGGGGAGCGATCACCTCGAAAGAGGGGTTTTCCGTAGTGGCTCCGATCAGGGTAATAACCCCTCGCTCTACGGCACCCAGGAGGCTATCCTGCTGCGACTTGCTAAAACGGTGAATCTCATCAATAAAAAGTATGGCATTACCTCCCGATTCCGATGCTTTCCGGATCACAGCACGTACATCTTTGACACCTGAGCTGACAGCACTCAAGGTATAAAAGGGCCTTATCAACTTTTTAGAGATGAGGGACGCCAGGGTTGTTTTTCCCACACCAGGTGGCCCCCAGAGAATCATCGACGGCACATTGCCGCTTTCAATAGATTTTCGCAGGATGGCACCAGGTCCCACAAGGTGCCCCTGCCCCAGGTATTCATCCAGGTTTTGAGGACGTAATTTCTCCGCTAAAGGGATACCAGCCTGTTGCATGATCAATGAATATTTCGGTTTGACAGGTCAAGCCCTGTCACTACTTTGGGTTTCGCAGCACCCAGCGCCCTAAGCTCAGCGCTCAGCGCCAATAATCATCCTGCTGCGTGTCAAACCCTTTGGCATGGCTCATTTCATATTTTAAATTTCTCCAGGTGCTCCAGCCTTTTTAACAGTGGCGGATGTGAATAATGCACGTATACATAGGCAGGATGCGGACGCAGGTTACTTAAATGGTTTACTGAAAGCTTTTTCAGTGCTTCCTGTAATGGCTCAGGGTCATACTTTCCTGCGGCAAAGGCATCGGCCTGGTATTCATGTTTACGGCTCATCCTGTTACCCAGGATACCCAACACCAGTGAAATGGGCGAATAAAGCAGTCCGAAGGCCAAAATGCCCATGTGGAAACTTGGTTCTGATGCACCCAGGGCACCCGATAACTCCGGACGATTAATGAAAAGACCAAGCAGATACAACATGATTCCTGTATGCACTATAGACACAATTATTCCCTTGGTGGTATGCTTCATTTTATAATGCCCTATCTCGTGGGCCAATACAGAAACAAGCTCTTCGGTTGTATGTTCTTTTATGAGGGTATCAAAAAGAACAATCCGTTTTTTGGGGCCTATACCGCTGAAATAGGCATTGGCTTTTGAACTCCTTTTGGATCCGTCGATCACAAAAATATTATCCAGTTTAAACCCGGCTTTCCTCGCAAAAGATTCAATTGCCGATCGCAGCTCTCCATCCTCCAATGGCCTTTGTTTGTTAAACAAGGGAACGATCAGGGTACTGTAAAACATCATCATGAATATGCTGAAAGCCGAGAAGAGAATCCATGCATACAGCCAGAACATCGATCCAGCCGTAGAATAGAACCAGACAAACACTGCCAGCAGGCCGCCTCCGAGCAAAAGGGCCAGCAACCAGCCTTTGATCTTATCCAGCATATAGGTTTTGGGAGTCGTTCGGTTAAAGCCAAAACGTTCCTCTATCACAAAGGTGCCATAAAGATCGAAAGGGGTTGACAGGATATCGGAAGCCAGGCCGAGGATTCCAAAAAACGCCAGGGCCATCAACACATCATGCCCGGTATACTGACGGACAAAGTCATCCAGGTATCCAAAGCCGCCGAAACCCAGCATCAAAAGGATAAAAAGAAAGGAGAGGGTACTTGTGACAACACCCAGGCGCATGTTTACCCGGGAATACTCCTGCGATTTCCGGTACTTTTCCTCATCATATATACCTTTCAGCTCTTGCGGCAGGGTTTTACTCCAGCGGCTGGCGTTGAGGTAGTCCATTACCCGGTCAAAAACATAATCCAGGATGATGATGGCAATGATGACATAGAAAATGATCTGTTCTGTACTCATCTGCAACTACATTAAATGCATTAATAACTACCGCTCCTTTTCCGGACAAACCACTCCACAGCAAGCAGGGTCAGGATAATAAAAAAGAGCGGTTTCAGGTTGATGATCTCCACAAATTCCTTTTGGGCATACATCCTGGGCTTTATGTCATCTCTCCCACGAATATCTTCAGCCATTTCATTCCACTGGTTGGGATAAAACATTTTTGCTCCGGTATTTTCTGCCAGCTGATTCAATAAACGGTGATCAGCAATGGTTCTGAGACCTTCGAGGTCCAATGCCACCACATTAAAGATCCCTACGTCTGCATACACTTCGTCACCCACCTGCACCCTGGCCTCCCAATCATAGGTCCCTGGCTCAAAAGTACCGGCATCTATGCGGTAAGCGTTGGCTGTCCGTCCCATCACATAAGGAAACTCGGTGCCATCTTCCCTGGTGACTGTCAGCTGGACTTCCGGCTCGTTTATCAGCTCATAGCTTCTGTTATAGAGTTCAGCTTCAAAGAGGGCAGATTCATTTTCATAGATCAGGTTATCTGTATGCACCCTGAAAAGACGTCTGTCTTCCTGGACAGCAAGGAAGTTGACCATCCGGGACACCATCTCATCAAAAGCTTCATGTGAATCCTGACGAAGGTAGGTGTGCAGGCGCCACAACCACACCCCTTCTCCTGTGATGATTCCTGTACGCCTTTCTCCTGCTTCATGAAACATGATAAGCGGGTCATCCGTACGCACCGCTCCGATTTTTTGGTTAAGAAGAACATGGGCTCCACCCGGTATCTCATAGTTGCCAAAAGGTGTCTTAAGCGGTGGCAACTCATCAAAGAGATTACGTGTAGCTTCCTGCAGTGAAAACAGCACAAAGGCCTGGTTGTAGGCGGGGGATGCATCTGTGGCTTCTTCGGAGCGCAACTGGATGGTAAGGCCATAGCCAAGCTGATTAAAAGCATTCAGGTCGGTTTGGCTGCCGATCACAAAAAGCACGGCTGAGCCCGCTTCTTCTGCGCGCTGCAGGAAAGCCTCTACGGGGTGATTATCGGAAGGCAGCTGATGCATAATGATCAGGTCATAAGCTTCCGGGCTGTCATCAAATTCGTCGAAGAGACTCACATCAGCCTCATAGTGATCATTGCTGACAAGAGCTTCCTTCAAAGCGCCCACATCGGGATGAGGGCTGTTGGCCAGGATAAGCACCTGCTGCCGCCCATCGATCACATCAATAAAAAAATCCTGGCTGTTATTGTCAAGGCTCACCTCGTCTTCTACAGGGGAGAGAGAAGCAACATAATGTTGCATGCCTGCCTCATCTGCTTCGAGGTTTAGGCTTATGTTTTCGACATGATGGTTGGAGATGAAGGTGATATTTTCGCCAAAAAGCTCTTCTCCATTGCGGCTCACGGTAAGTCTGCTGGCAAGCCCTTCACTTTGCAGCGCTTCTACCTCAATTTCCAACGGAAAACGGTTGCCGAGATATGTGATTTCATTATGATTCACATTTTTCAGGATGACATCCCTGCGAGGCACGGTGTCACCAAGGGCAAGGGTATAAACCGGGTAGGTAACGTTAGCCGAGGCGTAAAGAGGATTTACACCCCTGTTGTAGATACCGTCGCCGGCCATCACCACCGCACCGATGTTGCGGTTGCTGTATCTTGCATCAATTTCACGAAAAACCTCCGACATGTTTGTTTCCCTGGCGGAAAAGTCTATCTCCTCGGGTTCGGAAAACTTTTCTCCAAAGGTATAGCGACGAACGTCGTGGGCATCGGATAGACCTTCCAAAAAGTTACTTTTCTCCGGGATATACTGGTCGCGATACCATAATGAATCTTCGGCAAAAAGCAAGGAAGAGGAGTTATCCTGCAGGAATAGCAACAGCGGTTCTTCTACGTGGCGTGTACTTCTTTCCACGAGTGGCGCCAGCAGCAACAAGGCCAGCAGTGTGACGCTCAAAAAACGAAACACGGCAAGCAAACGCTTCCAAAAAGGGGAGAAGTCTGCTGATGTATTCCTGTAATACAGGATGCCGCTGTATACCAATCCGCAAAGAATGCAAAGAATTATTAACCAGGCGGGGTAATCAAATAAAATATTTATGTTCATATTCTTTCAAAAAAACGTTTATTCCCGGGCTTTGCCAAAAAGGTTTTTTCAGACAGCATGAATCTATTTTTCAAAGCATTGCCAGGCAGTGCCATGGTAATTTCAGCCTTGGTAATCCACGCTGTGAAGCAACCGCATTATCCGCGTTTCATTAATCCATGCAAAAAACGGACGTAAAATCCGGGCACGAATATATGAAAAACAGGCCATCTACCTATAGTAACAAGATAGATGGCCTGTTATTATCATGTCAGCGGATTATTTGTCCGATGAAAGGTCCTCGTCGGTTTTCCCTTTAGAGGTACCGGGTTTGCTGATTTGTTCTCTCATGGAAGTATCAGATTGTATGTTTTGCATACGATAGTAATCCATGATTCCGAGATTTCCGCTACGGAAGGCTTCTGAGATCGCTTTCGGGATCTCTGCCTCTTCCTGGATAACCTTGGCACGTGCTTCCTGAGCCTTGGCTTTCATTTCCTGTTCGGCAGCTACCGCCATGGCCCGGCGCTCTTCTGCTTTGGCCTGTGCGATGTTCTTGTCGGCATTGGCCTGGTCGATCTGCAACATCGCACCGATGTTTTTACCCACATCGATATCTGCAATATCGATAGAAAGGATCTCATAAGCTGTTCCTGAGTCAAGTCCTTTGGAGAGTACCACTTTCGAGATGCTGTCGGGATTTTCGAGCACCTGCTTGTGATGCTGGGCCGAGCCGATGGAAGTTACGATACCCTCTCCCACCCTGGCAAGGATGGTTTCTTCACCGGCACCACCAACGAGCTGTTTGATATTTGCCCGCAGGGTAACCCTGGCTTTTGCGACAAGCTGGATACCGTCTTTAGCAACGGCAGCGACCGGAGGGGTATTGATAACCTTTGGCTTGACAGACATCTGCACAGCCTCCAGCACATCACGCCCGGCGAGGTCGATAGCCGTAGCCGTCTTAAAGTCGAGGGGTATGTTTGCCTTGTCTGCACTGATTAGTGCATTCACCACGGCTTTCACACGCCCACCAGCAAGATAGTGGGCCTCCAGATCATTACGGTTCAGCGTTAATCCAGCCTTGGTAGCTGAAATCAGGTTGTTTACAATTACAGCTGGCGGGATCTTACGCCAGCGCATCAGCACAAGCTGTAAGAGACTGATACGTACTCCCGAAACCAGGGCTGAAAACCACAGTGCTACGGGAATAAAGTAAAAAATGATCCACAGACCTACAATACTTGCAAGGGCTATGGCTACAATAACGGCAATTTGTGACTCCATGTGTTTTATCCTTCTTTAGATTTGACAATAATTTTATTTCCTTCTACTTTTACCACTTCGATGGTGGTATTCTCGGGGATGAGATTATCTTTTGAGCTTACCTCATAATATTCATCTTTAATAAGCGCTTTACCCATAGGGTTAAGCCTTGTGATGGAAATACCTTCATCACCCTTAAACAATTTATCAGCTTCCACTATGTTAACCCTTCCCTCCAATGCCGAGCTGTGCATAGCTTTTTTCCAGGTTTTGGAGCGCAGGGCGATACCAATGGATACCACGCTGGCAAGCAATGTGAGCAGGATAGTAACAACCCCGGTTTCAGTGCCATAAGTGTTAAAGGAAACCACATTACCTGCTACAACCAAAGCAACACCAAAAAGACCTACAACGGTGGCACCAGGCACAACCAGGATCTCCAGCAGGAGAAAGATAATCCCTGTAACAATGAGGCTTACTACAATTAACCAGACCATGGGGTGAAATATCTTAAAAATGAAACAACTATTTACCGTTGTAGTTCAACAACGCTATCATAATGCTTTGCGTTACTGCCTTCCGGAGCTATAATACTCCATGGCTTCGGGCAGATAATCTCTTGCTGCTTTGATTCTGTCTTCATTGGTAGGATGTGTGCTAAGAAAAGCGGGCACATTTGATCCGCCGCTATACTGCAACATCCTTCCCCAGAATGAAATGGCATTTTCAGGGTTATATCCCGCCATAGCCATAAAGGTCATACCCAGGGCGTCGGCTTCATACTCGTGTTGCCTGCTATAGGCAAGGCTTCCCAGCATGCCTCCTGCTCCGTATGCCACCATGAAAAGGTCGCGGGTCATATCCGGTTGTTCGCGTAATGCAACATCCAGGCTAACAGCCCCCATGGTGAGCAACAATTGCTGGCTCATTCTTTCATTACCATGCCTTGCCACTGCATGCGCTATTTCATGCGACATCACCACTGCCAGTCCAGGTTCATCCTCTGTCAAATCTAAAATACCTCTATAGATAGCTACTTTGCCACCCGGCATAGCCCAGGCGTTAACCTGATCGCTGTCTACCAGCTGAAACTCCCAGTCAAAATCCTGCACACGTTTTGCCTGTCCGGTTTTGCTCAAATACTCAACTACTGCATCGGCAATATTTTCACCTGTTCGCTCCACCATCTGAGCCCGCGGATCAGAGGAAGGGACCACTGCATTGGCAGCCATGTATGACTGGTAGTTGGCGGAAGCCATGTTGCTGAGCATCCCTTCGGGCAACATCCTTACCTGCCGGCGCCCGCTAATGGGTACAACGGCACAGGCAGCCAACAGTAAAAGGCTCATGAAAACACTGACGTATTTCTTCATTTCCGTAGTCGTGAAAAAACTCTATCTATACAAAAAACAAAAATAACCAAAAAAAACCACACATTGTCAAATCCGCTAGCCTTGTTGATAAAATAAATTGGTGA
>SLEW01000248.1 GCA_007124575.1 Bacteroidales bacterium
TAGATAGCCTGTACAATATCGAGAAGGTAAACGTGTATCTCGCGGGCATCGACAAACTTGTTCATCATACAAAGTTTAACCATTTTCGAAAATTCTGCGGGAAAAGCATTGGCTATGACTGAAATCACGCCATCCCCTCCAAGTGCCATAAATGGCAGGGTAAGTTCGTCATTGCCTGAGATCACAAGGAAGTCTTCAGGTTTGTCTTTTATGATGCGTCCGCATTGCTCCAGGTCTTTGGATGCCTCTTTAATGCCTTTCACATTAGGGATCTCGTGAGCAATACGCAAAGTGGTTTCAGCGTCGATGTTGGAACTTGTACGTCCTGGAACATTGTATATAATGACAGGCACAGGACAGGCAGCGGCAATTTCCTTGTAATGATTAAAAATGCCCTTGGGCTGCGGTTTGTTGTAATAAGGGCTAACCGACAGCACGGCGTCTATGTGTTCAAAGGATGTACCCTGGATCGTTTGAACCAGTGAGCGGGTATTATTGCCTCCAATTCCAATGACCACGGGCACACGTTTATCTACAATCTCTGCAGCAAAATGGATCACTGCACTTTTCTCATCTGCACTGAGTGTTACGCTCTCTCCTGTCGTACCAAGAAAAACGAGGTAGTTAACTCCGGCTTTAATCTGGAAATCGATTATCCGTTCAAACGACTTAAAATCTATGTTCCCCTCTTTATAAAAGGGTGTAACAATGGCTGTGCCTGTACCTTTAAAAATGTCCATGATGTTATGCAGGTGTTTTGATGATTTTTAAATAGTGGATTGCATGTTTAGCCAGGTCTTTTGCAGGATAATCCTCATCCACCTCCATGATAAGATCATAGATCTGGAGAAAGTCCGGGTGTGAGGCACCTACCTTGTATGCGGCGGGCAGCCGGGCACCAAGGGTCTTCATCTGTATGGACCGGCTGCTGGTGACATCCAGCAAAATATCATGTTTCTGTCCGGGCAGCTTCTCTCTAAGATCAGGATCACGTAACCTCATTAACCACGAAAAACTCTTTTTTGTAAGAACATGGCCAGGACCCCGGATAGACCCGGATTCACTTTTTTTGTTTTCTACTGCAAAACCAATAAGATCCACCTTTTTGCCATCTTCTTCCAGCTGTTTGACCAGTTCATTAAGGAATTCATGGTCTCCCTGTGGCGTTAATTCATATAGCAGGATAAACGATCTGGCCTGATCGTAACCCACCACGCGTTTTTTCCGTTTACTCTTCTTCAATATGCGCCGGAGCAAAAAGAGCCTGAACAAATATATAATCCTGCGTATAAAGTTCACTGGCTGAAATAATTAATACAATCCCTGGTGTTTATTTCATTGTCGATGATCAGGCGTTCTTTTTCCATGCCCGGACAATTTCCCCCACATAAAACCGGTGATAATCTTTTGCAGGATAAACTTTTTCGATGTCAAAAACCTGGAAGAAAGCCGGGTCGATATCATCAAAATATATCTTCCTGCATTCCAACACGAGCTTTGCTTCCTCAAAGGCAATGGAATTTGAGGGGGTGGATAACGGACTGAGCCCGTCAATATTCATTTTATTCAGGTCGCGCCCGCTTGTAGTGCCGCATATATTGAGTACATCACGATGTTTCTCTTCAAAAAACGACACCGAGAAATAGGCATTGTTTTCCATAAATTCATACGTATACCTTTGCGGCCTGACAAAGGTAAAGATTACGGGCTTCCTCCACAGCACCCCGGCAGTCCCCCAGCTAGCCGTCATCATATTATACTTGTTCTTATCCCCGGCGGTGATCAACATCCAGTCTTTACCAATCAGCTTGAATATATTCTCATTAATCTCTTCGGTGTGAATTTCCGTAAAAAACTTTTCCATATGCGTTATCAAATTTCAGATGATGAATTTTTGTGCAATTTACTAAAAAATGAGCAACCACAGACAAGTAAAATCAGCAAAGCGGATAAGCTCCTGATAGTAAAAAGACAAAACAAATTTTGAACAAAGAGGTATTTTTGAAGTTTCATGGAGAGAGGCGTAAGAAGTTAAAAGATTACCGGATTAAGGCATTAGGAATACTTGATTTCGCCATAATGACAGACAATATGAGGGTTAGAGTTTTAGGGTCGGGCACATCCCAGGGTGTGCCAGTTGTAGGATGCGAATGCAGGGTTTGCAGCAGCAGTGACCCTTATGATAAGAGGTTGCGTGCATCGGTTCTGGTAGAGACAGCTGAGAAAGTTATAGTCATCGATGCGGGTCCCGATTTCCGGCAGCAGATGCTGCGTGCAGATATCAAAAAGCTTGATGCCGTGGTGATCACACACCCGCATAAAGACCACACAGGAGGGCTGGATGATGTAAGGGCTTTCAACTGGATACAAAAAAAACCCATGGATATTTATGGCAGGGACACTGTGCTGGAGTCTGTCAGGCATGAGTATCCCTATGCTTTTGGAGAAAACAAATACCCCGGAGTTCCTGACATGCGCCTTCACAGAATCAGCAATGCGTCCTTTGACATAGGAGATATGCACCTGATCCCCATAGATGCACTACACTATAAGATGCCCGTCTTTGGCTTTCGAATCGGCGACTTTTCCTATCTGACGGATGCGAATCAGATAAGTCAGGAAGAATTCGATAAGATGAGAGGCTCAAGAATGGTGATCATTAATGCGCTCAGGAAAGAAAAGCACATTTCTCACTTTACGCTGGATGAGGCAGTTGATATCCTGAATGAGCTTAAGGTGGAGAAGGGTTACATCACACATGTAAGTCATCAGATGGGTTTACGTAAAGAGGTTGAGCCCTCGCTGCCGGATCATATCCGTCTGGCCTTTGACGGCCTTGAGATTCAGCTATAAATTAGTCACACCTGTCAGAAACAGATCAGAAAGCATAGCCAAGCCCCCATTCCACATAATCTGCTCTGCCCGCATGTGCTTTAAGAGCCATATGCCCAACCAGGCCGGAGTCTGTCAAATAGCGCAGGCCCACACGTTTGTATATCCAATTCTGCGGCTCGTATCCATAGTACATATATGTGCCAAGATTCAGCAAAAGTGACAGCCTGTTAAAGACGATATCGCAGGAGGCGAAGCCCCCTATCCTCATATAGTCAAAGTATCCGGTGTCATCGTATTTGTCTCTCATCTGTTCTTTAGCATGATCATCGTAAAAAACGTCCAGGCCGACCCCCCAGCGTGTCCTGAATTTTTTCCTGATAGTTGGGTTAATAGAAATGGTCCTGGCAATGTAGGTGGGGTCGCCGATATCCCTTTCCATAAAGCCAGCTGAATAGGTCACAAAGAGTTTCTGTGTTTCTTCGTAAGTGAGAACATAGGCATCGTCACCAGAAAGCGTTATGAATTCGCCATCCCCAAAGCGGTATCTGAGACCCAGATTAACATCCAATATGTTTAATCCACGGTTAGGCTTCCGGTATGCTCCATTAGAGTAATGGGTAAAAGAGACCCCGGGCATAGCCCGCAAATTATCACTTATCAGCCACGACCATTGATAGTTCAGATTAAAATGCACATTCCAGGGTGTGCCAATAAAACGGTTTTCCGGCACTTCTGCCGGGTCATGGTAAGTATCAAAGTTTGCCAGCCCCAGGGATATTTTCAATCTGCGATGGTTAGCCCTCAATTCTCCGAACATGAACTCCATAAAGAGAAACCCGGAGCGCACTTCACCCAGAACATCAGGATTTCCTAAATCAGTAAATGCAAAGCCCAGGCCATAGGAAGGGTAATTATAGATGCGGTGCCAGTCCAGCGTGCCAGATGTTTGCCAGCCCAGGTTGAATTCCAGCATGCGGGCCGGATTGCTGACATGCTCCTTCAGATCAGGACGATGCGGATAGATGTACTGGTAATGATATTGCGAAGAGAAAAACATGTGATCATGAATATTATCCCCGAATGCAGGCTCATTGGCCATAGACAAGAAAAAGCACAAAAACAGGAACCAGCAATAACGTTTCATCGGGTTTATTCACAATACAATTAGAAAATTACATATTTAGATAATCAAACTAAAACAGAATCCAGCATATCAAAGCCTGGTAATGTAGTTTATTGCGCTGCTTTGCTATTATTCATGCGCTGACATCCTTATTTCTGTACTGACATCCTTATTTCTGTACTGACATCTTATGCTGATCAATTTTCACACGTTTCAGCACAAGATGGTTCAGTGGGTTATTGGTCATGTTTTCAACGTGTGCATGCACAAAGCGCATGGACTGATCATAATAAAGAAATACTTTTGGTGCTTCTCTGATAATCAGGCTGTCCATCTTATGATATATGGCATACCTCAGGCTGTCCTCCGTTTCAGAGAGTGCCTGATCGTAAAAATAATCAAAAGTTTCGTTATGAAACCGGGTATAGTTTGGTCCTGCGGGTGTTTTATTTGCACTATGGAAGAGGGCCAGGTAATTTTCGGCATCCGGATAGTCTGCGATCCATGACCCCCTGAAAAAGGGTGCATCAGCATTAGCCATCATCTCGCGCAGTGTGGCCGGGGGCATCACATCAATATCCAGGGGAATTCCCAGGCGCGACAGTTCAAACTGGATATACTGTGCGATATCCTGGTATGCTTGTGTGGTATGCAAGGTAATAACCGGCAGACCTTCGCCGGCGGGGTAACCGGCATCAGCCAGCAGCTGGCGGGCCTTGTCCGGATCATAATGATACCCTCCGGTATTTTCAGTAAATCCGGGGATACCTATAGGGACAAAGCCGGAATGAGCAGGCGTGCCGATGTTGTTCCTCATAAAGCGCAACATCTTTACCCTGTCAAATCCATAATTAATTGCCTGCCGCACTTTTTTGTAACGCAGCGGCCAGTCATCCGGGAGTTTGTCTTCGTTCATCACCATGCCAAGGTATTCTGAGTTAAGAAAGGGCATGGTAATCATCTCCAGCTTATCCTCATAGCGGGGCTGCAGCTGGCCATCAGGGGTCAGCAATTCATCCTGGTAGCTGGGGTCGATCCTCGTCAGCAGGTCAAAGTTTCCCTGGATGAACTCCAGGAAAGCAGTTTGCCTGTCCTGGATAAAACGGATGGAAACGGCATCAAGATAGGGAAGCCGCTGATCGCCGTCAAATTCAAAATATTCCTCATTCCGGCGGTAGACTAATTTAACCCCTTCCTTCCAATATGCAAAGCGAAAAGGCCCCGTACCCACCGGGTTACGCCGAAAGTTACGTCCGTATAATGATATAGCTTCTTCAGGCACCACAGCACAATACTGCATAGACAGGAGAGAAAGCATGGCGGGGAATGGACTATCAAGCCTGATCTTAAGCAACGTGTCTTCAGGCGCTACAATATCAAGCATGCCATCGGGTTTCCTGCCAACCTGATTCATTACCCAGGCGCCCGGAGCATTTAATGACGGATCTGTCAGCCGGTTGAGGCTGAACACAAAATCATCAGCCACAACACGCCTGCCTTTGTTATCCGGAAAACATTCATCATCATGAAAATATACATCATCACGAAGGATAAAGGTATACACCAGGCCATCATCCGAAATATCCCATGAGCGGGCTATGGCTGGTTGCACCCTTAATTCCTCATCCAGCTCCACCAGGCTGTTATACAGCTGGGTCACCCCCCAGATATTTGCCTGGTTGCGGGCATAGACCGGGTCGAGCGACGTAATGTTCTGATCTTCATTATATCTGAGCACTGTCATGTCCTCCTCAGCATCATAGTGAGGAGTACAGGCATGCATCAGCAATACAGAGACCAGGCCCGCAAAGAAAAACCAACTTCGCTTCATGCACATCAGAAAACAGAAATCATGCCTTTCAGCCATTACATTATACTTTGAAAACATGAGGTTACATTGGCTCCGGGGGTAACTCATCCATCATATCGGGGATGACGCGCTTATACAAGGAATCAAGCTCCCGGATACTGCCAAAATCCTCATCGTCGATCACGGCCTTCTCACCGGCCACTTCTCCCAGCAGGGTAAACTCCGCATCCGATTGGGCAATTATTTCAGCCAGCAGTCCTTCGTTTTCAGGTTTTACTGATACTACCACACGGCTTTGAGATTCGCCAAACAGGAATGCGTCTTTACGGATATTTTGATCCGTGTCGACCCGAAAGCCCAGGTTGTTTGTTCGGGCTGACTCAAAGAGTGTCACAAAAAGGCCACCATCCGACACATCATGTGCAGAAACCAGCAATCCCGTTTCAATAAGTTCTTCTGTAAGCTGCTGAATGGCATATTCCTCGTCAAGATCGAAATAGGGTGCAGGCGCATTCTTCACCTGGTGCCAGGTGTACAAATATTCTGAGCTGGCGATATCATTCCGGGCTTTTCCAATAAGATAGATCTGATCACCAGCATTTTGGAAAGCCGTTCCCATCATCTTTTGTTTGTCTTCAAGTATTCCCAGCATGCCGATTACAGGTGTAGGAAACACCGGCACTGTCTTGTTATCCATGACAGACTGGTTATAGAAGCTCACATTACCGCCGGTCACGGGTGTGTTAAACTTCTCGCAGGCCTTGCTCATGCCCTTAATGGCACCTACGAACTGCCAATACACTTCGGGGTTGTAGGGGTTTCCAAAGTTTAAACAATTGGTTACAGCAAGTGGCTTGCCCCCGCTGCAGACAATATTTCTGGCACTTTCAGCTACCGCGATGGCACATCCTTTTTCGGGGTCAGCATACACATAACGCGGGTTACAATCAACAGACAAGGCCAGCGCCTTTTGCGTTCCTTTCAGGTTTACAACGCCGGCATCAGCCTCCTTGTTGGTGCTCATGTTCTTGGTGCCGACCATGGTGTCATACTGGTCTGTCACCCATTTTTTTGAGGCCACGTTATGGCAACTCAATAAGTGCCTGGCCACTTTCGGCATGTTATCAGGTTGAGGCACCAGCTCCATGTTAAAAGACAGGTTTTTTTTGTAGTACGCAGGCTCTTTGTAGTCCCTGTCGTATACCGGGGCTCCGCCTCCAAGCACGAGCGAGTCTGCAGGCACCTCAGCCACAAGTTCCCCGTGAAAATAATACCTGAGGATATCCCCCTCAATCACCTCTCCTATTTCCACACAGTTGAGATCCCATTTGTCAAATACATCTATGACCTCCTGCTCGCGTCCCTTATTCACAACTACCAGCATACGCTCCTGGCTTTCGCTAAGCAAAATCTCAAAGGGCTGCATGTTTTGCTGTCTTAACGGCACCTTGTCGAGATGAATGATCATACCATGCTCCCCTTTGGCCGACATCTCAGAAGTAGAGCATGTGATGCCGGCAGCGCCCATATCCTGCATGCCCACTACGGCACCTGTTTTGATCACCTCGAGGGTAGCTTCCAGCAGCAACTTTTCCTGGAAAGGGTCTCCAACCTGCACAGCCGGGATCTTGTCGGCTGAGGCCTCCGTAATATCTTCGGAAGCAAAGGTAGCCCCATGTATGCCATCTTTCCCAGTGGAGGACCCCACAATAAACACCGGGTTTCCCTTGCCATAAGAGGTAGCTGAAATGGTGTTGCCCTTCTTTACTACGCCCACCGACATGGCATTTACCAGCGGGTTGGTGTTGTAACACTCGTCAAAGAAAACCTCTCCGCCCACCACAGGCACACCAAAAGCATTACCATAATCACCGATTCCCTTAACCACGCCTTTCATCAGCCATTTGGTGCGTTCCAGGTCCGGGTTTCCAAAGCGCAAGGAGTTGAGTTGAGCTATTGGTCGCGCACCCATGGTAA
>SLEW01000086.1 GCA_007124575.1 Bacteroidales bacterium
CTTTGGCACTTAACCCCCTGGTGAGTATGTTTACTCAGCCAGGAGGAGGTTCGGCAGGGGCGGATGTTGTTGGGAGCAGGAAGCAGGAAGTAAGAAGTAGGCAGTAGGCAGTAAGAAGTAGGCAGTAGGCAGTAGGCAGTAGGCAGTAAGAAGTAGGTAGTTAGAAGCTATTGGCCGTTGGTTTTTGGCAAATGCAGAACGCAAAATCTTTTTTCTCGATGAAGGTCTTTTTAACGCTATTCATATTCCTGGGCTGCTGGCTGACAAGCACTGTGACTGCAGGTGATGATCCGGCAGCGGATGATGCATCTGGCTTTTCTGTCAGCTTTACCGGTTTTGTTAAATCAGATTACTGGGTTGACAGTCGCACGGTGGTAGCAGCACGTGAGGATCTTTTCCTTCTCTTTCCTGCCAGGGAGAAGTTTGATGCAGAGGGCACCGACCTTCACGGGGATCCTGTGTTTAACTTTTCAGCCATTACTTCGCGTGTGGCAAGTCACATAAGCGGCCCTGATGCTTTTGGTGCCGAGGTGAGCGGCATGATTGAGGCAGATTTTTCAGGTGTTACCGATGCTGACATTAACGGCTTCCGGCTAAGGCACGCCTATCTAAGCTTGTCATGGGACCGCTGGGATCTTCTGCTTGGTCAATGGTGGCACCCTATGTTTTCTCCTATGGTATTGCCAGAGGTGGTTTCTTTGAATACCGGAGCCCCCTTTCAGCCTTTTATCCGGAATCCGCAAGCCTCTCTTACCTACCATCATGGCCCGTCGAGCTGGCTCGTGTCGCTGATCGGACAGCGCGACAATGCCAGTGATGGCCCACAGGGCGTGACACCTGATTACATGCGTAAGACTACCGTTCCGAACATGCACGCTCAGTGGACTCGTAGCAGCCAGCGTTTTACTAAAGGCCTGGCAGTTGACTATAAGATAATAAGGCCCCGTATTGAAACCGATGCCAACCTGTATACCGATGAAAGTATTTCTACTTATGCCATACTGGCTTATGCTGGTTTTTCGGAGGGCAGTCTGAACATCAAGGCAAAATCCGTCTATGGTCAGAACCTCAGCGAGCACCTGATGCTGGGAGGCTATGCAGAAAGTGTGGTCGACGGGGACGGTTTCGTGTCCTATACTCCGTTAAGCCATATATCATCCTGGGCTAACATTCTTTATGGGGAGCGTCTGCGCACAGGTCTTTTCCTTGGTTATGCACACAACCTGGGTGCTGGCGATGATGTTGAAGGGGCTTACTATGGCCGGGGAAGTGATATCGCCTATCTATATCGCATTGCTCCCTCTGTTCGTTTATCTTCGGGAAGTGTAGAATTGTGTGCTGAACTGGAATATACGGCCGCCGCCTATGGAGACCCCGACAATAAGGGCCGGGTCAGGAACCATGATAAGGTAGCCAATACCCGCCTTCTTTTTACTGCGCTTTATTATTTCTGATTGGGTAAAATTTTTTTTGATGCCAGCTGTTTTATGCTTATGCACCCTAATGCGGTTGTTGTAAATATGTTATGCGCAGGGAAATTGTTTTGGTAATACCCTGTTATTTTCATAAATTTATGGTATTGTTATCTGACATATATATTCTAAATCTGTAGAGCTATGGAAGACAAGTTGTTGACGCTGGCCACGGATCATTATACCGCGGCAGAAATATTGAAAGCACGCCTTGAAGCAGCAGGTATTCCTTGTTTCCTGCATAATGTGCACCTCATTCAGGGGGCGGGATCTGAAGGTGTGAAAGTGCAAATCCACGAGGAGGATCTGGAGAAGGCATTGCGGCTGATGAATGAGTGGAAGGCTGAACAGGAGAAAGTGGAAATGAAAAGCCGGCGAGATGTCAGACGCATACTTGTACCGGTCGACTTCTCCGAGTATTCAAAAAATGCATGCAGGTATGCGCTCAACCTGGCGCACAAACTCAAGGCAGATATTAAAATTCTGCATGTCTACTATGCACCCATTGTTGACCTTGTTCCCATTACAGACGCTTACAGTATCCAGGTGGACATGGACATCAATCTGCGGGAGATGGAAAGCAATGCCAGGAAAGGTCTTTTGAAATTTGTCAATGAGATCAGAAAAGAGGCCGCCAACAGCAAAATGGATGTAAAGATTGGTTATTCTTTGAGAGAAGGAATTACAGAGGATGAAATCGCGCGGATGGCTGAAGACTATAAACCCGGCATCATCGTGCTGGGCACAAAGGGAAAAGGGGAGAAGCAGAGTGACATAATAGGCAGTGTTGTCTACCGGGTGCTGGATCGCACCAGGGTTCCCGTGCTCGCCATCCCGGAACATTCTTCATATGATGCCTCCAAACAGGTAAAAAACATTGCCTATGCCACGGAGTTTGATGACTCTGATTATGTTGCCATCCGGCGGCTTCTGTCAATTGTTTCTGAATTTGATGTAAAGGTGCATTGTATCCACATGTCCAAAACACCCAGCAAAAGCTGGGATGAGGCAAAAATGGAAAGCCTTAAGGACTATTTTGCCAAAGTACATAAAGGAATCGAAGTGGAATGCAATTTTCTGGAAAGTGATGACAGCATAAGGGAGCTTGAAAGCTTTGTGGAAGAAAAGAATATTGACCTTTTTTCAATGGTAAACAGGAAGCGCACTTTGCTTGCCAGGCTCTTTAACCCGGGTATTACCCGAAAACTGATCTATGAAAGCACCATACCCCTGCTGATTTTCCGGGCCTAGTTTATCTTTAAAGTGCTGTTGTTATTATTTTATTATCAGGCTATGGTTAAGCCAGTCGAGCAGATATTCGTACACCTCCTTTTTGTTTTTTTCGTGGAGTAGCTCATGCCGGCCGGAAAAGATTTTCAATGAAAGGTTTTGAAAGTTCTGCTGAAAATAATTCTTGTGCAGCTTTACGGCATCCTTGCCAAAACGGCCTACAGCATCCTCTTTGCCTGACATGATCAGCACAGGCAGTGTTTTCCGGTACGTGATAAGGGCTTCAGCCCGGTGTGTGGCAGCAATCCCTTTGAATATCTCCCTGAAAAAGCCGTTGGACAAGAAAAAACCGCAGTAAGGATCCTCATCATAAGCCACTACCTCTTGCCTGACCGAGCTAATCCATTCGTACCTGGTTTTGCTGGGTTTGAAGTGCCTGTTAAATGACCAGTAAAAAAGTTTGTTCAGCCAACGACTCTTTTTGTTAAATCCTTCAAAAAGTATTTTTAGCCTGACGAGGATTAGCGATAGTGTCAGAAATGTTTTCGACATGACCAGGGAGCCTGAGATGATCAGCCCTTGTATGTAAACCGGATATATTGCTGTAAAATGGCGCGCCAGAACTGATCCCATGGAGTGCCCGAAAATAAAAACAGGCATTTCGGGTTGTTCTTTCCGCACATGAGTATATAATGTGCGAACATTTTCAAGCATGCACTGCCATCCTCTCTGGCGGGTAATAATGCCTGTGTTTCCCGGGTTTCCGGCTGTTTTTCCCTGGCCGGGATGATCACAAATGTATACGCTATAGGCATTTTTCACCAAAAACAGGGAGAAATCTTCATACCTTGCTGCATGTTCAGCCATCCCTGTAATGATCAGCAACACGCCTTTAGGTTTTTGATTTTTAGGACGATAACTGTCCACATGGAAGCGGTTATCCGACGGGCTATTTAGATAAAAACTTTGTTTATTGACAAACTGGCTTTCCATGTTCGCTTGATTTTTCCGACCTTTGTGGCACTTAAAAACAGCACCAAATATAAGCAAATATCAGCATGGTGAAAGAAAAACCCAACTTCGGGAATCAGCTGAACCCCCTGCAGCGTTTTTTGTTTACTCTTGCAGGTTTAACCAGCTTCGGACTGGGTTTTCTTGGCGTATTCGTCCCTCTTTTACCTACCGTGCCGTTTTTGCTGCTTTCGGCATATTGCTTTGCCCGGAGTTCCGAACGTTATTATACCTGGCTTATCAATCACCGCTATTTTGGCGAACACATTCTCAATTATCGCGATCACCATGCTACAACTGCTCAAATTAAACGCGGAACCATCGCACTGCTTTGGATAAGCATAGGGATCACTGCCATTTTTGCCGTCAGTCTTTGGTGGATCCGGTTGCTTCTCCTGGTGATCGCCGTGAGTGTGACCATCCATGTGGCCTCTTTGAATACAGTGTTGAAAAAGTAAAGGGCCTCACCGTGTGGGGAGACCCTTTACCAGGTATGATGTGATTTTCGAAACGAATTATTTAGCCTGCTGGAATAGCAGACGATTGTTTTCATGCATTCCCTATTGGGGTTTTACAAAACCCTGTGTTATTTCTTCTGGCGTGGGTTCCCGGCGGCGTACCACCTCACCCTTAAAATGCAGGTCCATGCCGGCTAGAGGATGGTTGAAGTCCATCTTGACATTCTCTTCTCCCACATTCATAACCTTTCCGCGGTGGGGGTTACCCTCCTGGTCTTCCATGTTGATGATATTTCCCTCTACAAGAAGGTCTTCTGCAAGCTTTCCATCGATGACAAAAATGCTTTTCGGAAGGTCTACAATGGCCTTTTCATTAATTTGTCCGTATGCATTATCAGCCTTGATGGTAAACTCAAAAGACTCTCCTTCGTTAAGGTCTTTGACATTTTCTTCGAAGTTCTGATTCAGTCGCCCCACACCAAACAAAAACTCAATGGGCTGGTCTTTCTTTACCGATTCCAATAGTTCTCCTTCGGGCCCTCCTTCACGCAACTCGTAGGTGAGTGCAATAACTTTAGGATCAGATTGCGTCATAATACTTGGTTGTTAAGTTAAAAAATGAACGGGATCATCCTGTAATAGGAAAATCCCGAAACGATTTACTATATCATGCAAAAGTACAAAAAAGGATCTAATTCGCAAAAAATCAAGGAGTTTTATTTTTTCCAGGTTTTGTTTCCGGTTGTGGCAAAAAACCTTGTTATGTCATAAAAAATATGTATTTTTGCGCTCTTGAAAAACATAAAGACAGATAAATCATGGCAAAGAAATCGAAAGAAGCACGTCATCAGGTTATTCTGGAGTGCACAGAGCATAAAAACAGCGGGAGACCGGGTACATCAAGATATGTGACAACGAAAAACAAAAAGAATACCCCTGAACGTCTTGAGATCAAAAAATATAATCCTATTTTAAGGAAAGTGACCATTCACAAGGAAATCAAATAAACCTGAATTATTATGGCCAAGAAAGTAGTTGCAACGCTAAAAACCGGAACAGGTAAAGGATTTGCCAAAGTAATCCGGATGCAAAAATCTGAAAAGTCTGGTGCGTATGCCTTTGAAGAAGATATCGTTGATGCTGAAAAGGTAAAGGAATATTTTGCACGGAAGAAATAGTTTGTTACAGAGAGGAATCTTACATCTGCCATTGTTTTTTATTGTGGCACGCATTATTCAGCGGTAGATAAAGAGATTCCCGGAGAGCTTTTCAGATCTGCTCCAACCAGTTTGGTGCAGATCTGTTTTTTTATGTATCATGTTTTAACATCTATACCATGGGCCTGTTTGACATTTTTTCAAAAAACAAGGAGGAAAAGCTTGATAAGGGTTTGGCGAAGACACGCACCAACTTTTTCTCTAATTTATCGAAGGCTGTAGCAGGCCGTTCGAAGGTGGATGATGAGGTGCTCGATGATCTGGAAGAGGTGCTGGTTAATTCAGATGTGGGCGTGGCCACTACGATAAAAATTATTGAAAGGATAGAGGAAAGGGTTGCCCGTGACAAGTATCTGGGTACGGCTGAACTTGACATGATATTGCGTGAGGAAATTATCGCCTTGCTTTATGAGAATAAAGGCAGAGACTTTACTGAGGTTATGTCTGAAAGTGACGAACGTCCTTATGTGATCATGGTGGTGGGAGTTAATGGTGTGGGTAAGACCACCACCATTGGCAAATTGGCCCATCAGTTCAGGATGGCAGGCAAGAAGGTTGTGTTGGGAGCTGCTGATACCTTCCGTGCTGCTGCTGTGGACCAGCTGACCATATGGTCGGAGCGTGCAGGTGTTCCGCTTGTAAGTCAGGGCATGGGTGCCGACCCTGCATCGGTATCTTACGAAACACTGGAATATGCAAAACGGGAAAATATGGATGTGGCCATCCTTGATACAGCAGGCCGTCTGCATAATAAGGTGAATCTGATGAATGAGCTTGGCAAGATCAAAAGGGTGATGAAGAAGGTGGTTCCCGGTGCTCCGCATGAGATTTTACTTGTGCTTGACGGCTCTACCGGGCAGAATGCTTTTGAGCAAGCCAGGCAGTTTACTGCAGTTACCGAAGTAAACGCACTGGCTATCACTAAACTCGACGGTACCGCCAAAGGTGGTGTCGTCATAGGTGTCAGCGACCAGTTCAGTGTGCCGGTAAAATATATCGGTATCGGCGAAAAGATCGATGACCTGCAAATCTTCGACAGGGAAGCCTTCGTGGAAAAACTATTCCAGTCCTGAACATCCGTTGAAACATCCACTCCCTTCCACTACTCTCCGGTAAATAAAAACATATTTGTATCCTGTGAAAAACAAAGTGACTATCAATGTGATTACCCTGGGATGTTCGAAGAATCTGGTAGATTCTGAAAAGTTCATGGGACAGCTCTCTTCTGACAGGTTTACTGTAAGTCACGACAGCAATGAACCTTCCGACGTAGTAGTCATTAACACCTGTGGTTTTATTCAGGATGCCAAAGAGGAGAGCATCGATACCATACTCCAGGTGGTGAAAGCCCGCAAGCTCGGATTGGTCAGGGATGTGATCGTTACCGGCTGTTTGTCTGAAAGGTACAAGGATGAGTTAAGCCGGGAGATCCCTGAGGTGTCAGCATGGTATGGCGCACGTGACCCCGGTGAACTATTGAAATCCCTTCATCAAAAATATGAAGCAGATCAGCCCAAAAGGCTTATAACAACTCCAAAACATTATGCTTATCTTAAGGTTTCCGAAGGGTGCGACCGTACATGTTCGTTTTGTGCCATTCCTGCCATCAGGGGTCAACATAAGTCAGTGCCTCAGAATCTTCTGATAGAAGAGGCTGTTATTCTGGCACAGCAAGGGGTGAAGGAGTTAATCCTGGTGGCGCAGGATTTAAGCTATTATGGAATCGATCTTACGGGTCGGTCGGAGCTTGCTTCACTGCTTCATGAATTATCCGAAGTGAAAGGCATCAGGTGGATACGGCTGCATTATGCATACCCAAATAAGTTTCCACTGGGGGTTCTCGACCTGATGCGCGAATCAGATATAATTTGTAACTATCTGGACATCCCGCTGCAACACATCAATGACAAGCTACTGCAATCGATGCGCCGGGGGCATGGTAAAAATGAAACCCTGGCCTTGCTGCAACAGATGCGGGAAAAAGTGCCGGGCATAGCCATTCGTACAACCCTCATGACGGGCTATCCGGGTGAAACGGAAGAAGCCTTCAGGGAGCTGATGGATTTTGTGGAAGCGATGCGATTTGAGCGCCTGGGCGTGTTTACCTATTCGCCGGAAGAAGGCACACGGGCATATTCTCTTGGTGATCCCATCCCGGAAACGGTAAAGCAAGAACGCGCTGATGCGCTGATGGAAAAACAGGCAGAAATATCCATGGATCTCAACTCCCGCAAAACAGGGAAAGAGGTATTGGTTGTGATTGATCGCGAAGAGCCCGGTTACTATATAGGCCGGACCGAAATGGATTCACCGGAGGTGGA
>SLEW01000239.1 GCA_007124575.1 Bacteroidales bacterium
GGCTTTTGCGTGTAAGACTGATGGATGCCGTGGATGCAGAAACGGCCCGCATCATGAAAGAACCTTTCATAGGATTGCATCAGGATAAATACACAGTAAGGTGGGTAAAAAAGTTTGCGGATGGTTCTCTGGGCGGCCGGGGAGCAGCATTGCTTGAGCCTTATGATGATATGCCGCAGGAAACAGGAGCACTGCGCGCCCTGGGACAGGATGAGGAGGCTTATGCAGAACTTGTGGCCGAATTACTGGAACTGGGTTTCAGCACCCGTACGCACTCGATCGGCGACAGGGGAAACCGCGTCACGCTCAACGCGTTCGAAAAAGCCATGGAGCTGACGGATAAAAGCCCGGAAGACGCACGACTGGTAGTCGAACACGCCCAAATCCTGCATCCTGATGATATCGAACGCTTTGCCAACGGCAGAATCATCGCCTCGATGCAGCCTGTGCATGCTACCGAAGACATGCTTTTTGCAGAAGATCGCATTGGAAGGGAAAGAGCAAAGGCCGGCGCATATGCATGGCGCAGCATCCTCGACCACAACGGCATCATCGCCGCCGGATCCGATTATGGTGTGTCACCCTACAACCCGTTTTATGGAATGCATGCAGCCGTGACACGCCAAAACAGGGAAAACCAGCCCGAAGGCGGATGGATCCCCGAACAACGCCTCACCCGCCAGGAAGCCCTTGAAGCTTACACGCTGGGGCCCGCTTACGTGGAGTTCTCAGAAGACTTCAAAGGCGCCATTAAAGAAGGTATGATTGCCGATTTTATCGTGATTGACCGTGACTTTTTTGAGATCCCGGTGGAGGAGATTCACGAAATCAAGGTGTTGAAAACCATCCTTGGCGGAGAAATCGTTTATGAATTCTAAAGGACGAATAAACGAAAAGATGGAACTTCCAAAGGTCAGGATGAACAAAATGACTTCAAAATTCAAAAACACCCTCAAACTTCAAACCCCATACCCATGCACAATCTCAGAATTTCACTTTTTATAGCCGTTTTCCTCTTGCTGCTAACAGGTGTTAACACTCCCGGCCATGCGTGTTTCACCGTAGTGGTAGGCAAAGATGCCTCGGCAGACGGTTCCGTTTTGTTTGGCCATCTTGAGCAAAACGGTGGCTTACGTAAGATGAGTTACCGTTATGTGCCACGCATGCAGCACGAGCCCGGCAGCATGGTGCAACTGCGCCGGGGCGGTGAGTGGCCCCAGCCCGAAGAAACCTATGCCTTTTTATGGACTAACAATATCGGCATTGAATTCAGCGACGGCTATTTCAACGAACATGGTGTGGCCGTGGGCTCTGATGCCTGCCGCACCAGGCAAGACAGTTATGAAGAGCTCGTGGAACGTGGCGAAATCACCGATGGCGGCATCGGGTACAAGTTCCGCCGCATCATTGCCCAACGGTCAAGAACGGCGCGCGAAGGTGTGGAAATAGCCACGGAACTGCTGGACCATTTTGGCTATGCTGCTTCAGGACGAACCTATATCATCGCAGACGCAGACGAAGCCTGGATGCTTGCTGCCGTGAGAGGAAAACACTATATCGCCCAGCGGGTGCCTGATGACGCCATCGTGTTGCTGCCAAACGTACATATCATTGGCCCCGAAGCCGACCTTAACGATGAAGAAAATGTAATTGCGTCGGATGGACTGGTGGAATATACAATTGAAAGAGGATGGTATGATCCGGACTCCGGTGAGCCCTTCAGCTTCCGGGAAGCTTTTAACAGACCCGCGCCAGTAGGCAGCTTCATGGAGGAAGAGGGCGTGGATCCGCGACAATGGTTCAGCCAGTCTCTTGTGAAAGAAGAGTTAATAGACCTTCCTGCGGATGAGCAACTGCCTTTTGCCCTCTATCCCGACAAAAAATTCACGGTGAACGACGTGGCCAACATCATCCGCAGCCACGGCCACCAGGAAGGACAAGAGCCTGACATGTCACTTGCTCACGCCCTGGGCATGCCCGAAGACGCTTCCCCGCATCATCTGCCTGGTACAGGCGCCATTTGCAGCAGCACCGCACAGGAGTTGGTTGTCTTCCAATTGAGAAACTGGATGCCCACCGAGGTTGGATCAGTAGCATGGCGCACCACCGCGGCTCCGTGCGGCTCCGTCCTGGTCCCATGGTATGCAGGGATCACAGAAACACCGCGCGCCTATTATATAGACCATCCGGTGAAAGAAGTACTTGACATTGACTTCCAATTTAACCCACCCGCCGGTATCTTCAACCATGACCCGCAAAACGCGTTTGACGCATTCACCGGCCTGGAGAAAATGATCGACCTCAACTACCCTGAATACATCAGCCGGGCTCGCGACAAATGGGACCCTTTCGAAAAAGAACAGTTTGCCATGCAGGACGCCATCGAAGAAACGGCGCTGAGATTACTGGAAAAAGACCCGGAGCTGGGAAAGGCTTTTCTAAACAGCTACACCAACGCCCGGGCAATCCAGGCCCTCGAGATGGCAAAGGAAATGCTCAACCACATGAAGACTATTAATTGGGCACACTAGTTGGTTTGAAGTTGGGCGCTGAGAGTAAGAACTAAAGAGCAAGAAGAAAGCAATTGACCTGCCCTTACAGGGCGGGTGTGTGGGGGCGGATTTATTACTAAAAAACAGCTAACAACGAAAATATAAACACATGAAAACCACATTCGGACCAAAAAAGATCATGTTTCCCTGCCCGGTTTCTTTGGTAGTGACGGGTAACATGGAAAAAGCAAACATCGTTACCATTGCATGGGTGAGCCTTCTGACGAGCCAGCCACCAACGCTGGGGATTTCCGTGGGCACGCGCGGGTTTTCTGGTGAAGCCATCAAGGAAAATGAAGACTTCACGGTCAACATTGCCTCCGCAGACATCATGACGGAAGCTGATTTTTGTGGCATTCGCTCAGGACGCGATATAGACAAGTTCGAGGAAACCGGCCTCACCAAATTGCCATCCAAAATCGTAAAATCACCCATCATCAAGGAATGTCCGCTTAACCTTGAATGCCGCCTCACCGATTGGCGCATCATCGGCAGGACCAACCATTTCGTGGGCGAGATCATGGAAACGCATGTCGATACCGACAAGCTCAAAAACCTGGAAGACATCGGGTCGCTGGACATCGATGCTGTCAACCCGCTGATCTATTTTGGGGGCGTGCGTGAATATCGCAGTCCGGGCCCAAAAATCGGCGATCCATACCAGATCGGCAATGATCTGAAACGAAAGAAACGATGAATGCCGGCTGATCATGTAATCCATGACAGCAAAAAGGGCCCTGACAATAAACCCGTCATTGATGTCTGAGAAAATTGGCGAAAAACGTGTATTTTCCTTGCTGGAAGTAACGAAAAGCATACAAAAAGTGCTTGCCGAGCGTTACAGCAGCTCCTTTTGGGTGAAGGCTGAGCTTAACAAACTCAATCATTACCAGCATTCCGGACATTGTTACCCCGATCTGGTCGAAAAAAAGAATGGCAGGACCACCGCCCAGATGCGCGCCACATTATGGAAGGGAGACTACGAAAGCATAAACCGGCGCTTTCTGGAAATACTGAAAGAGCCGTTGAAAGATGGGATCAAGATCCTCATGATGGCGCGTATCAGTTTCGACCCGGTGTATGGCCTGTCACTGCGCATCCTTGATATCGATCCGGCATTTACGTTGGGCGACCTGGAAAAGGAAAAACAGGAATCCATAAACCGGCTAAAACAGGAACATCTTTTTAACAGAAACAAAACGCTTGTACTGCCGGTTTTACCCAAGCGCATCGCAGTGATCTCTGTGGAATCCAGCAAAGGCTATGCAGACTTTCTCCGTGTCATGGATGACAACCCCTGGGGTTATCGCTTCTTCCACCACCTTTTTCCGTCGCTGCTGCAGGGCGATAAGGCGGCTGCGGCTATCATACAACAGATGGAGAGGATTCGCCGGGTAAGGCATCATTTTGATGCGGTGGCCATCATCCGCGGGGGCGGCGGAGATATCGGATTAACATGCTACAACAGCTATGAGCTGGCACGAACGGTGGCTCTCTTCCCTCTTCCGGTGCTTACCGGGATAGGGCACGCCACCAACGAAACCGTTACCGAGATGGTAGCCCATGCCAACACCATCACCCCCACCAAGCTGGCGGAGCTGCTGATCCAGCATTTTCACAACTTCGCCTATACCGTGGAAGAAAGTCAGAAAAAAATAGTTACGCTATCCGGGCATACATTAACACACGCAAGACAGGAGTTTAAGAGCCAGGCAAAGTTATACCGGAGCCATGCGAAAGGCATGATTACAGCACACCGCAACCTCACAAAAGAAACCACACGGAACCTTATCCGGCAAACGCAATATATGACCAGCCACATCAAAAACTATGTGCTCAGGGATATTGGCAATACTATTGAGAGGACAGGCAGGCAAAAGCTGCAAAACAATAAAGAATGGCTCGTTTCGGCAGGTCAGATACTGGAAAAAGGGAGCAAACTAAATCTGCAGAATGAAAACACGAGTTTGGAAACACTGAAAAACAGTGTAAACCACCTGCACCCGGATAATGTACTCAAACGAGGTTACAGCATCACAAGAATAAATGGAGTCGCCATAAAGTCAAAACAAGATGTCCGTGCCGGCGATGTCCTGGAAACAACCCTCCTTAGCGGGAAGATCATAAGCACGGTAAGCAATAAGCATAAAAAACCATAATCTGTTAACCCCTTAACGCCATAACATCTTGAACTTTTGACAACAACATAAACTTCAGATAACCAAATATCTGTATAATTATAAACATATGAAGCATGGCTGACAAAAAGATCACATACACGGAGGCATTCGAAGAACTCCAGCAAATCGTTTCAGATATGGAAGAAGGTGAGATCAGTGTGGATGAGCTATCTGAAAAGGTCAAAAGGGCCGCTACACTCATACGCATCTGCAAGGAAAAACTCTATCACACCGAAACGGATGTGAGGCAAATCCTGGACGAACTGGAAGACAACAAAAGCGACGACCAGGCCTGAGGTACAATGTTGGTTATTCTGTGCGTTTAAGAATCTCAGCTGTGCGATTGCCATAAGGCAGCGACCCGCCCTCGTCCTCTTTCAGCTTTTTCCACGCCCGTGAGATGATGATCTCATCCACATCATCCTTGTCACAGGGGACTTCCACCACATATTCCTCGATGCCATATGTGGCAATGGTACATTTTACGATCGCTTTACCCATAGTGTTAAATTTTTGTCAAAAAGTCAGGCCTTTGGCTTTTGGCTTTTGGCTTTCTTGCAAACAGCCAATATTCAAAGCACTTTTCTTCTTAAGAACAAATATAATAATATTCGCAGTAATCACCTTCGGGGCGAATGCAGGTGTTAACAACATGTCGAAAAGTCCAGGCCTGCCAGGTCCAGCTCTCGAACACTTTCTTGCCAATGGCTAAAAGCCAAAAGCCTACCTCTTCCTCCCAACGCCCTTAGTAACACCTGGCTGACATAATTAAGGAAAAACCTTAAAATAATCACTATTTTTGGCTTATGGAACAACAAATGGTTTTCGGCACCCTGATCCTGGTGCTGTTTCTTTTTGCCTGGGGGCGTCTGCGCCATGATGCAGTGGCACTGATCGCCTTGTTCGCCATGGTTATTGCCGGGGCAATCTCTCCGCAGCAAGCCTTTGAAGGATTCGGTCATCCGGCTGTGATCACGGTGGCTGCGGTACTTGTGATCGGCAAGGCCCTGGAGTTTTCGGGCCTTATCGACCTGCTGGGAAAATGGGTGATGAAAGTGGGGAAAGGACTGTTGTTGCAGATTGTGACCCTGTCGGTTCTGGTGGCCGTGGCTTCTGCATTTATGAACAATGTAGGCGCCCTGGCCATCATCATGCCGGTGGCCATCACCATGGCCCGCAAAAGCGGTAATCCCCCCTCCTACATCCTGATGCCTATTGCTTTCGCCTCTCTCCTTGGCGGGATGACCACGCTGATCGGCACACCCCCGAATATTATCATTGCCACCTTCCGTGGGGACGAAGTGGGGGAAGCCTTTGGCATGTTTGCCTTTACCCCCGTAGGGGCCGGCCTTGCCTTCGCAGGCATCCTGTTCATCTCTTTTTTGGGATGGCGCTTGCTTCCTCACCGCGCGGCGAAAAAATCCGAATCCGACCGTTTCGATATAGAAGAATATATCTCCGAGGTCAAAGTTATCCGGAACGCGAAGCTGAAAGACAAGCCTGTCAAAGAGCTTGAAGCCATTACTGATGCTGAAGTGCAGGTGCTGGGGCTAATCCGCGACGGGAAACGTATCCATGCTCCGGGACCCAACAGCATCATAAAATACAATGACATCATCATCATAGAATCAGATGCCGATGACCTGAAAATCTTTCTCGACGAGACCAAAACCACACTGGTGGGCGATAAAAAGTTCAGAAAGGATGCCGAGGGATCCAAAAACATTCAGATCACGGAGGCCATTGTCATGGCCGACTCCCCTATTGTTGGGCAGTCGGCAGCCAGCCTGCGCATGCGAAGCCGTTTCGGCGTGAACTTGCTCGCTGTGGCCCGCAAAGACCAGCAGATTCGTAAACGTCTGGATCATGTGGTATTCCGTACCGGAGATGTATTGCTGCTTCAGGGTCGTGAACACATGCTGGATGATGCCACCACAGCGATAGGATGCCTGCCACTTGCCCACAGAGGACTAAAGATAGGCTACAAACGCAAGGTCCCCATGGCGCTGGGGATCTTTGCCGCATCCATATTATTGGTAGTAACGGGCTTGCTTCCTGTGCAGATCGCCTTCTCTATGGCCGCCCTTGGCATGGTCTTGTCACGTATCCTGCCCGTCAAAGATGTGTATCAAAGTATCGACTGGCCTGTCATCGTATTACTGGCGGCCATGATACCCGTGGGCGGTGCCCTCGAATCCAGCGGCGGGGCTGATATGATCGCATCACAGATCCTGGAGCTCGGTGGAAATATCCCACCCTGGGCCCTGCTGACCATCATCCTGGTCGTGACCATGTTCCTTTCAGACATTATCAACAATGCAGCCACGGTTGTGCTGATGGCTCCCATCGCTATCAGCGTGGCCCATGGAACGGGATACTCTATAGACCCCTTCCTGATGGCCGTGGCAGTAGGCGGATCCTGCGCCTTCCTCACCCCCATCGGTCATCAGTCCAACACCCTGGTGATGGGCCCCGGAGGCTATAAGTTTACCGATTACTGGCGCATGGGACTGCCCCTGGAGGTGATCATCACCATCCTTGGTATACCGCTCATCATGTGGGTGTGGCCGTTGTAGTGAACCGCGACCCGCAGTTTGACAGGTCAGGCCCTATTTCGGTTTGACGAGGCAAGCCCTGTGACAAGTCAAGCCCCGTCATTACTATTGAGCAAAATGTTTTTATTCAAAAAGTTTGTTTATTGTTTTCATTGATAAAAACATTTTTCCACTATCAGGCAGTGTTATAAAGCCATATTTACCGTAAAAGTTTTCAGCTTCCCGGTCTATTGGGTCAACCACAACTGCAAACGAACCAATGGTCTTTGAAAGTTGATAACACCTTTTCAAAGCATCTATCAAAAGTAGTTTTCCGATACCCTGTCCCTGAAATCTTTTATCTGTTGCAAGCCGGCCCAGTAGTATAGTGGGAATAGATTTGTATGA
>SLEW01000013.1 GCA_007124575.1 Bacteroidales bacterium
GTAGTTTATCCGGCAGGAGCCATCCTCGCGATCCTTACCATACACCTGTTGCCCTTCTTTCTCCGGGTAAATATGAAAAAGGAGGAAGAAAGATACAATGAACAGGTTCATGAAGACCACCCGGATGTGACAGATAAGAATTTTGTGGTAGCCAACAAGAACATTGACGGTAAGACGATCCGGGAGCTGGAAATAGGCACGATGACCCATGCCGTGATCAGCAGGGTAAAACATGGTGACATGGTCTATGCACCAACTAAAAATGCACGGCTTTTTCTCGGCGATGTGGTAAAGGTTGTCGGCACCGAGGAATCCCTGGAAAAGATTGAGCTCATGATCGGACCGCCAACCGAAGAAAAGATCCCGCAGGCCTCGGGCTATAAGATCAACTGGCTCCTGGTAACCAACAAGGATGTAGTGAACAAAAGTCTCAATGCCCTGAAACTTACCGTGCTTTATAGCGCCACGGTAACACGCATCCGACGCAGCGGTATTGACATCTCACCACGCGGCAATACCACCTTACGATTTGGCGACAAGGTATTGCTGGCAGCAAATGAGGAAAACATGCCAAAAGTCATGCAGTTGCTTGGCAACAATGAAAAACGCCTCAGCGAAACCAACTTCCTGCCAATCAGCCTGGGTATCGTCATTGGCGTGCTGCTGGGCGCCATTAACTTCCCTTTCTTTGGGCTTTTTGAATTCTCCCTGGGGATCACTGGTGGCGTCCTGATCACAGCACTCGTGTTAAGTAAAATCGGCAAAACCGGTCCCGTCATCTGGAATATGTCCGGTGGCGCAAACAACCTGTTGCGCAAACTGGGCCTGCTGATGTTCCTTGCCACGGTAGGCACACATGCCGGAGCCCATATCGTGGAAGCGCTGACAGAATATGGCTGGACCATCCTTTATACCGGTATGATCATCACGGTCGTCCCCATGGTGATCACCGCGCTGATCGGCCACAAAGTACTGAAGATCAATTTTGCCACGCTTCTGGGTGTCATGTCGGGAAGCATGACCAGCACCCCGGCCCTGGCTGCTGCCGACGCCAAAACTGAAAGCGATGCCGCCTCCGTCGGATATGCCACCGTATACCCACTGGCCCTCGTACTGATGATCATCTTCTCACAAGTGCTCAGTGTGATTTAATAGATTGCTGACACAACAAGGTGAAAGAGACAGAACCGGGGACAGAAAAAGACCGGAACCTTGCACTTATTCACCCCTGAAAAACTCCAGCTCCTCCTTGCGCGAGATCTTGATCACCCTGTCGTAACCATAAGATTTGGCCTCCTCACCGGTAAGCATTTCAATATGTCCGATTTCTTCAACCGGGATGATGTCATTTAATTCCTGAATATCAAATCTGTCAGCAATCGTGTGCTGCTCATCTCCAATGATAATTAAATACGATCTTTCAAGCATTTTTGACTCATCGGGGTCTGTTTCCTCGTCAAGCGTAAACCTGATCGGCATGTTGAACTGAACCCTGACCTCCTCACCCCTCTGGCGACCTGGAACCCAATCGGGCATCGCCTCAACCACACGAACAGCTTCTTTGTCTACTTCAGCACTAAGACCTCGTAAAATCTTCACATTGCTTATGCTGCCGTCTTTCTCAACTACAAAACTGACAAATACAGTACCCTGGATGCCTGCTTCCTTTGCCATTTCAGGATATTTCAGGTTATGCTGCATGAATTGCATACGTGCATCCTCTCCACCAGGAAACTTAGGCTGTTCCTCCACGACAGTGAAAATAACATCCTCTTCATGTTCATCTCCCACCTGATCAACGGCAATCACTTCCCTCTCTTCTTTGGGCTCAGGAACTTCTTCCGGACCTGGCACAAATGACTGTAACATAAAGATTGTGAAAAACAATGGCAGGATCAGTAACATGCCAGTAACAGTTTGCAGACGGTTTTTCCGAATTTCTTTGTTCATCATCATGATTCTTTTTTTTAAGGGTGAGTAGTTAAATGGATTGGCAACCAGAAAATTGTAACCAGAGAAAGATAAGTTTAGCAACAGCTTTTGATAAGCCTTTTTGTCAAGGCTGGCATTGATCACATATTGATCAGCTTCATACTCGTGCTGCATCTTTAACTCGCGGCGCAAATACCAGACAGCTGGATGAAACCAGAACAATACGGTCCACAGTTCGGTAAATATCAGGTCAATGGAATGCTTTTTCAGCATATGGGCCTTTTCATGTAAAAGGATTGTATGCAGGTTGCTGTCAGACAGCAGTGACTCAGGAATAAATACAAAGCCAAAGAAAGAAAAGGGAGAGGTCTGCTTCTTAACAGGCAAAATCGTGCATCCATGGCGAATGACGCTCCGGTTAAAGCGTATGCGGAACATAAGAAAAATAATGCTGGCGAGCAATCGCAACAGCAAGACAAATGAAATTCCCAGGCTCGTATAGAAAAGCATCCGTTGTGTGCTGAAGGCCTCATATATCTCCTGTTTTGAATACTCCAGTCCGGATGAGGTGCCAACAACCACTTCAGGTAACAGATAGGCTGAAACGGTGCTGCTGTTTATACTATGTTGCTCCGGCACCAGCACAAACAAGCCCAACATCAGCGCAGCAAACAATCCTATGAGGATAAACCACCGATTATGCGCCGGAGTGGCCGATCGGCGCGGGATTGACCACTGTACAATTCCCAAAACAGCCAGGTAAATAGACGTCCAGAATACATATGAAGCCAGTGTTTCCATGATGTGAAGTTTATTTGCTATTTGTCATCTTTGTTATCTATCTCGTCTTCAATGATCCGCTTAAGCTCTTCAAGCTCCTCAACTGTCAGGCCTTTTTCCTGCGAAAAGAAAGACACCATTTGCCGCAAGGAGTCACCAAAATGTTTTTCAAGAATACCCTTCATCACCCTGCGGGTATAAGTGGCTTTATCAACAAGCGGAAAATATTCGTGCGCTTTACCATAGGCCCTGTGGCCAATAAACCCCTTCTCCTGGAGAATGCGCACAATTGTGGATACAGTGGTATAAGCAGGTTTTGAGTCCTGAAAATGGGCAAGAATATCTTTAACAAAACCGGATTTGATTTGCCATAAAATATTCATCACCTGCTCTTCTGCTTTTGTCAGCTCTTTTATGTCTCTCATATTTTTCATATTACCCGGGATAAGGTTCACATAAATACCTCGCATTCAGGATTAAGGTTACGATGGATATCTTGTAAACTGATGTATTGTTGCGAGGGGTTTCATAAATACACGTTGTGATTCACCTTTGCAAATATAACTAATTTTTTAGTTACACAACTATTTTATTAGTTATTATCAAAAATCCTGCCAGAAAAGAATAATTTTTCGGTTTATCTTTTCTATTAAATTTGTGGATACATACACAAGATTAAACAGTAAACTTATGGCGACAAATATGATAAACAACCCTGAAAAGATCCGGCAGATCATTGACAAATGCGATACCTGTTACATGGGGATGGTTGATCCGGAGGGCAAGCCGTATGTGCTGCCCTTTAATTTTGGATATGAAGAAGGCAGGATATATCTTCACATGGCGCCAGCGGGAAAAAAAATTGATGTACTGCAGCAGAATCCGAATGTTTGCGTGGCATTTTCAGCGGATCATGAGCTTTTTCACCGACACGAAAAAGTAGCTTGCAGTTATGGGATGAAGTACCGCAGTGTACTGGCCTATGGCAGGGCTGTAACCGTGGAGGATTATGATGAGAAAGTCCGTATTATGAATGTGACCATGCGGAAATACACCGGCAAAGACTTTTCCTACAACGCCCCGGCCATCAATAATGTGACAATCTATACAATTGAAATATCAAAAATAGAAGGAAAGCTTTCGGGATATTTTTAGAAATGGGATATACCGATCTTCAGGGTTCTGCATGATAGTTGCGGCTATTGAATTTTTTGTTGAGGATGCTTACCGGAGGTTAATCCACACCATCATCCATCATTTGCCATAAGGTATCTTTAAGTACCATGATACCTTCCTGGGTATGAGATGAAATGTACACCCGTGTCAGGTCGGGAAGGTCTTTTTCCAGGGATGATTGAAGTTCAGGGCGCAATTCTTCAGGAACAAGGTCCATTTTGGTCACTGCCAGCAGGCGTTTTTTATCCAGCAGTTCAGGGTTAAAGGCTTTAAGTTCGTTCAGGAGTATTTGATATTCGGCAGCAATATCGACATTATCCGCAGGGATCATAAATAGCAGCAGTGCATTTCTTTCAACATGCTTCAGGAAACGGTGTCCCAATCCCTTTCCTTTATGGGCGCCTTCAATGATACCGGGGATATCAGCCATCACAAAGGATTTATTGTCGCGGTACGCCACCATGCCAAGGTTTGGCACCAGCGTAGTAAATGGGTAATCAGCTATGGCGGGTTTGGCGGCACTGACGACAGACAGCAGGGTTGATTTGCCGGCATTTGGAAAGCCCACGAGGCCGACATCGGCAAGTACTTTCAATTCAAGAATAAACCAGTTTTCCTTACCTGGCTGTCCGGGTTGCGCATAGCGTGGCGTTTGTCTTGTGCTCGACTTAAAGTGTACATTACCCCGTCCGCCTTTCCCTCCTTCCAGCAACACAAATGTTTCACCGTCTTCCGTGATCTCTTTTATTGTCTCGTTATCCCTTGTGTCCTTAACAACGGTGCCAAGGGGTACTTCGATGATCACATCTTTTCCGGAGGCACCGGAGCTGCGCTGTTTCCCTCCCGGGCCGCCACCCTCAGCGAACAGGTGGCGGGTATATTTCAGGTGCAATAAGGTCCAGAGCTGGCTGTTGCCTTTGAGGATGATATGTCCGCCCCGGCCTCCATCACCCCCATCGGGACCTCCCTTGGGGACAAACTTCTCCCTGCGCAGGTGTGCGGACCCTGCTCCACCTTTACCGGAGCGGCAAAAAATCTTAACGTAATCAATGAAATTAGCGTTCATTAGCAGGGTATCAAAACAGCTTATTCAACTACCGGGATGACCTTCTGGCTTTCCCTGTAAGTGTCGATGGCATGACAAATCTTTGCAAAAACCTGGTCTACAGGTGCCATCCCGTTAATTGCCACAAACTTGCCTTGCTCTTTATAGTAAGATATCAGCGGCATAGTTTGCTCTTTGTATACCTGCAAACGCCTGCGGACAATTTTCTCATTATCATCACTCCGGCCAGAATCCTCGCCGCGGCCCATGATGCGTTTAAACAACTCCTCCTCCGCAACCTCCACGGAAATGACCAGACAAATGGGTATGCCTCTTTCTTCGAGCATGCTGTCAAGAGCCTCAGCTTGGACAATCGTTCTTGGAAAGCCGTCAAATATAAAACCGGGCGAATCCATGTGTTTGGATGCCCGGTTATACAGCTCCCTCAAGGCAATTTCATCGGGGACCAAATGACCCGTGTCAATATACTTACGTACCTCCCGGCCCAAAGGTGTGTTGTTTTCCATCTCTTCACGGAACAAATCGCCTGTGGAAAGATGCTTAAGTTTGTATTTCTCCACAATCCTGGCTGATTGTGTGCCCTTGCCGGATCCGGGAGGGCCAAAAATGATGATATTAAGCATAAGACAGTGTGTTATCCAGGTATAACAGTTTAAACTTTTACTTTCGGTGCTTATTCCACTATTTTGTAAATGTCTTTATAATTTCTGCCATAGCCGTTATAGTCGAGACCATAGCCAACAATAAAATCGTTTGGTATCTCCATGCCCACATAGTCAGGTTTCACGTCCTTTTGCACCGCCGCGGGTTTTAACAGCAGGGTAGCCACCCTGACACTTTTTGGCACAAATGAAGACAGGTCTTTTACAAGTTGTGCGATGGTTATACCACTATCGACAATGTCTTCCAGGATAATTACATCCCTCCCTTTAATATCATCATCAAGTCCGATTACCGTTTTCACCTCCCCGGTAGTTTTGGTGCCTGCATATGATGAAAGACGGATAAAGCTGATCTCGCAATCACCGGGATAGCGTTTTAAAAGATCCGCAGCAAATATAAAGGCACCATTTAGCACACAAAGAAAGAGCGGGTTACTGTCAGCATAATCCGCTGATATATTCGCAGCCATTTTTTCTACCACCTCTGTAATATGCTCATAAGAAATATTCTTCGCAAACTCCTTGTCCAAAATCCTGATGGTCTCCATATTTAAACACGTTTAATCGAACGTAAACTACAAAAATAATTGAATACCCCGTTCCCGTCACTATTATTTATTAAAAAATATTAACAAAACAGAATAAAAAAAATTAAATGTGGTTTTCAGGCTAAATTACTAATTAAATCACAGGATTGATATTTTTATTACTTTAGTTTGGATTAAAAGGGCGATATAGTTATTTCCGAATATCATAACTATGATGGAAACAGGACAATACAGGTATTTTCTCCGGATGGCATACATGGGCACCCATTTTAACGGCTGGCAGATCCAGTCGTCGGCCCCAAGCATACAGGGTGAAACAGAGCGTGCATTGAGTGTCTTGCTCAGGGAGGAAATAAGGGTTACGGGAGCAGGCAGGACAGATACAGGCGTACATGCCAATATGTACTATGCACACTTTGACAGCAACCACCCCCCTCAATATCTTGAGTCACTGTCACTGGCATACAAGTGCAACCGCATACTGCCCGCTTCAGTTGCTGTGTATGACATATTTCCCGTTCACTCAAAAGCACATGCCCGCTTTCATGCCACCAGTCGAAGCTATCATTATTATATCAGCACAGTAAAAGATCCTTTTTACCGTGACAGAGCCTGGATTTATGAAAGAAATCTTCATCTGGGGAAAATGCAGGAAGCATCAGGTTTATTGCTCCGGTATCGTGATTTCAGCAGTTTCGCCAAGGCCAACAGCCAGGTCAGCACCCATCATTGCCATGTATACAAAGCTGAATGGCAGCGGGATAAACATATCTTACGTTTCGAAATACGCGCTGACCGGTTTCTGCGAAACATGGTAAGGGCTATCACCGGAACACTTGTCGATGTGGGTCTCGGCAAGCTAACCATTGAAGATTTTGCCGGGATCATTAAATCCGGGGATCGCTGCCGCGCCGGGTATTCTGTACCCGCATGCGGCCTTCACCTTGCTGATATTACATATCCTGACAGGCTCTTCCGGGGACTTCACCCCCTGGGAGATCACAAGCAGCATTCGTAACGGTGCAAAACGGAGGATCAGGAGTTCTTATCCTTGTTTTTTTCTTTATCCTTTTTCTTTTTTGCCACGATCTTTTCGCGCAGGGCTCTCATTCTGCGCCGGCGATACTCCTGGGTTCCCGGGGAGATGTTAGATGACTTGGTATCTCCCAGCAGGAATCCATAAGGCTCAAGACCTTGTGTCTCGTCAAAGATCACTTTTAAAATGGCCATTCCGGGGATAAAGAGGATCATCCCCGTCAGCCCCCAGATAAAGTTACCCACAAAGAGGGCAAAAATGGTCATCAGCGGATTCATGGAAACCTTCCCTCCCACAATCTTAGGTGTCAATATGTTGCTTTCGGCCAGCTGTATCACATAGAAAGCGAGAAACACACCTAAGGGATACCATAATGAATCCATTGTAAGCAAAGCATACGTAATGGGCAGCGTAGCTCCAATAAACGGGCCGAGGAA
>SLEW01000079.1 GCA_007124575.1 Bacteroidales bacterium
ATGCCTCCATACAGGCCAATCATGGTGAGCCGGTGCATCTTTTGGAAGAATCTGCTCCTGGTGATCTGGTTTTTTTTGATGATACAGAGGAGATGATAAACCATGTGGGCATCCTTCTTGGAGAAGGCCTTGTTATCCATGCACATGGAATAGTGCGTATTGACAAAATTGACCACCACGGAATTTTCAACACAGAAACGGGCAAATATTCTCATCCCCTGCGTTTGATCAAACGCATCCATAAATAGCCGTTTACCTATTTTGCAAACCTTTGGCCGGATTTTGAACCTTGCACCCGGGGGTTCTGTTACTTTTGAGAGGGAATTTTTTGTACCTTTGCACCTTTCTCAAGCATAATGTATGCAATTGATTAACTGCTGTACGCTTGTTTTGCAGCGACTGTGAAACAGTAAACTTATTCGATGATGATACGCATTACACTACCAGATAAATCTGTTAAGGAATTCCCTGAGGGGATCACCGGGCTTGAAATTGCCAGGAGCATTTCCGAGGGCCTTGCCCGCAATGTATTATCCATTACGGTTAATGGAGAAGTTTGGGATCTTGACAGGCCGATAAATGAAGACGCGGAAATCAAATTACATACCTGGGACGATAAGGAAGGGCGCGCTACCATGTGGCACTCATCAGCTCACCTTATGGCCGCGGCCATCGAGGAACTGTATCCCGGCACCAAGTTTGGCATTGGCCCGGATGTGGAGAATGGTTTTTATTATGACATAGATCTGGGTGAAGAAAGCATCTCAAGCAATGATTTTGACAAAATTGAGAAGAAGATGCTCGAGATTGCCCGTCGCAAGGAAGAATTTGTACGCACGGAAGTTCCCAAATTTGAAGCCCTGGATTATTACAGGCGGAAAGGCGATGAGTACAAGGTAGACCTCATCAATGACCTGGAAGATGGCACCATAAGCTTTTACAAGTCGGGTAATTTCACCGACCTGTGCCGTGGTCCGCACCTGCCGGACACCAGCCCCATAAAGGCGGTAAAGCTATTAAATACGGCAGGGGCCTATTGGCGCGGTGATGAAAGCCGCAAACAGCTTACCCGTGTATATGGTATTGCCTTTCCAAAACAGAAGATGCTGAAGGAATACCTGGAGATGCTGGAGGAGGCAAAAAAGCGCGACCATCGCAAAATCGGCAGGGAGCTTGAATTGTTTGCCTTTTCTGCTAAGGTTGGACAAGGTTTGCCGCTATGGTTGCCCAAAGGGGCAGAGCTGCGTGAAAACCTGGAGAAGTTTCTCAAAAAGGTGCAACGAAAAGCCGGTTACCAGCCAGTAATATCGCCGCACATCGGGAACAAAAACCTGTACATTACCAGTGGCCATTATGACAAATACGGAGAAGACTCTTTCCGGCCCATTTCCACGCCCTCGGAGGGTGAGGAGTTTTTCCTGAAGCCCATGAACTGCCCGCACCACTGTGAAATCTTCAAAAACAAGCAGTACTCATATAAGGATCTGCCAGTCAGATTTGCTGAGTTCGGCACGGTATACCGCTATGAACAAAGCGGCGAGCTGCATGGTCTCACGCGGGTACGCGGCTTCACCCAGGACGATGCTCACATCTTTTGCCGCCCCGACCAGGTAAAGGAAGAGTTTACCTCGGTCATAGACATTGTTCTGTTGATATTCAAGGCCCTGGAATTTCAGGATTACAGTGTGCAGATCTCCCTGCGAGACCCGGACAAGATGGAGAAGTACATTGGAAACAATGAGAACTGGGATAAAGCAGAGCAAGCCATTATTGAGGCTACAGAGAAAAAAGGCCTGAAGGCTGAGATTGTAACTGGTGAAGCAGCCTTTTATGGTCCGAAACTTGACTTCATGGTAAAAGATGCCTTGGGCCGCAGCTGGCAGCTGGGCACCATCCAGGTAGACTATAACCTTCCCGAGCGTTTCGAACTGGAATATATTGGCAGTGATAACGAGAAACACCGGCCGGTAATGATACACAGGGCACCGTTCGGATCCATGGAGCGTTTCGTTGCCGTGATGATAGAACACTGTGCCGGAAATTTCCCGCTATGGCTTACTCCTGATCAGGCTATTATATTGCCAATCAGCGAGAAATATGAAAAATATGCAAAAAAAGTTTTAACTTTGCTGAATAATTACGAAATTCGCACGCTGATTGACGAGCGCAACGAAAAAACGGGAAAGAAAATTCGCGATGCAGAAACGCGCAAAATCCCATTCATGCTGGTGGTTGGTGAGAAGGAAGAAGCTGAAGGCACCATATCTGTGCGCAAACATGGCGAAGGTGACCTGGGGACATTCACCATTGAGGATTTCATAAAACTGGTTGAGCAGGAAATACAACGGCTCATTCCAGAAGCCTAGATAAAGCAATTATTAACAAAAGCAAAGGAGGAAGGTAAAATAGCAACACCATTCAAACCCAGAGGCAGAAGAAGATTTGTAAAAAAAGAAGATCCACACCGTATTAATGAGCGCATATCAGCACCCGTTGTGCGCGTAGTGGGAGAGAATGTGGAGCCTGACATCCACCCCATCAGGGATGCAATAAAAATAGCTGACGACATGGGCCTGGATCTGGTGGAAATAGCCCCTACAGCTAATCCCCCGGTGTGTAAGATCATGGACTACAAAAAGTTTCTTTACGAACAAAAGAAGAAACAAAAAGAAATTAAAGCCAATGCAGCTAAAGTAGTGGTTAAGGAGATAAGGCTCGGCCCCAATACCGACGACCATGACTTTAACTTTAAGCTGAACCATGCCATCAAATTCCTTAAGGAGGGTGCCAAACTTAAGGTGTATGTGTTTTTCAAGGGTCGCTCAATCATTTACAAGGAAAAAGGCGAACTTATCCTGCTGCGCTTTGCACAAGAGATAGAAGAGCATGGCAAGGTAGAGCAGATGCCCAAGATGGAAGGAAAGCGAATGATCATGTTGGTCGCCCCTAAAAAGACACCTGGAAAAAAAAGCTAATGTTCATTACTATATAAACCTGTAAATTGAGTAAAGAATGCCTAAGATGAAGACAAAATCCGGTGCTAAAAAGCGGTTTACCGTTACCGCTTCCGGCCGCATTAAGCGGAAACATGCTTATAAAAGTCACATCCTGACAAAAAAGCATAAGAAAAGAAAAAGAAATCTTACAAAAACAGCGTATGTCCACAAGGCTGATGAGAAAAACATCAAGTCCATGCTGGCCATGTAATTCTATAATCATTACAAACCTTTGTTTAAGCCAGAAAAGTCTTTCCCTGCGATAGCGGAAAGCGCTTAACAAAAAAAACAAGCAATTATGCCAAGAGCAGTTAACAAAGTCGCCGCAAGGCGCAGAAGGAAAAAGATCCTGAAGCTCACCAAAGGCTATTTTGGTGCAAGGAAAAATGTATACACGGTAGCGAAGAACACCTGGGAAAAGGGGTTAACCTACGCTTACCGCGACAGGCGCAATAAGAAAAGGGAATTCAGAAAGCTCTGGATCCAGCGTATTAACGCGGGTGTCAGACAATACGACATGAACTATTCCCAATTTATAGGTAAACTGAATGCAAAAAATGTCCAGATCAACCGCAAGGTGCTTGCCGATCTGGCCATGAATCATCCTGATGCCTTTAAGGCCATTGTAGATTCCGTCAAATAGTTAATCAATACAATGAACATTGGAAAAGGGAGGCCTCAGCGAGGTTCTCCCTTTTTTAGTATATTAACTCCTGTATCAGCCTGCCTTCAGCGTCATATATATAAAACCTTTTCCAGACAAGCTTATCAGCACCTTCGTACCATCGCCACGCGGTTTGCCGGCCAGCCTCATTATAAGCTATTTCATAACGGTATTCAACCCTTCCCCGATGGTCGTAGTTTACGTAACTCACAAGATTACCTGCCTGATCATAGCCCTTTTCAATAGCCCAGAACATCCGTCCCCGGTTGTCATACACACGTTGCTCTGTGCGTTTGCCCCGGTCATCGTAAGAAAAAACCTTGCGGTGTTCCAGTCTGTAACCCTGGCCTCGTGAGAAAAAACGGCGCCAGGCATTATAGCGGCGCTGCTCCGTCATGTTTCCGTCAGCATCCCAACGGGAAGTGCGAACCCATTTTAATTCATCATCCTCATCATACCACCGCACAGCAATTCGTCTTCCCTGTTTGTCATAATCGTAAGCATATCGCCATTTTAATTCTCCGTATCGACCATAAACATTCTGACCGGTCATGAGCCCTGATTCATGGTAAGCAAACACATAAAGCTTACTTAAAATTCCACGGGGATCGAGCCAGCGCTCTTCGATACGGTTTCCTTTCTTATCATAAAGATAACGCCTTGTCCATTTATGTCTGCCATTCTTTTCATAAAGCCTCCATTCGGTACGCAGGCCATCGTCATCATAACGATACACATTTCTCTCCAGCACCCCGCCATGTTTATCAGTCTCCGTCTGCTCCACTACCTGCCCACGGTGGTTGTATGTTGTTACCCTGCGCCTGACCAATTCATTATCAGAAGTATAAGTAACCTCCTCAGTCAGCAACCGGCGCTCATCATAAGTATATTCGGTACTATCCTTCCTTACAGCACCAGGTCCAAAAATAATGGTGGCCAATTTCCTGCCCTTTTCATTATAATAATGATGTGTCTTTTGGGTAAAATTTTCAGGGAAATGGTGCGTGCCGGATGAAATGTCGAGCGTACCCGAGAAAAGCAACTGGCTGGGAAAAATCAGGATAAGCCATCCTGCATATATTGCGCTTTTTCGAAATACTGCCTTCATACCTTATAAGCTGGTTGATTCCTTTAGAACAACAACTGCAAAAAAGCTTTAAATCATATCAGCAAACGCACCACTGCCACGAATTCTGCCATAATCATAGCCGTAGCCCCCCATATAGTGTGCTCATTGACCCGGTAGCAAGGTGTTGCAAGAGACTCCCCTGTGGCCATGGTAATGGGAATTTTTGCAAGATATTGATCATCCCTGAAGACACGCAGCGGAATCTCTATGATCTGTTCGACCTCTTTTTTGTCAGGCACAAAAGCAGGTCTTTTATGCATCAGTCCAACAAATGGACTTACCAGGTAGTTGCTTGGCGGTATATAAAGGTCTGTAAGACGTCCGGCCATTTCCACCTGGGTGCTGTCAATACCTATTTCTTCCTGCGCCTCACGAAGTGCAGTCTTCATCACATTTCCATCGCTTTCTTCATATCGCCCTCCCGGGAAAGCAATTTGTCCGCTATGCACCCCATCATATTTCGGACGCCGGATAAAGGCAGTGCAGGCATTTTCATCACTCCCCGGATAAACGAGAATGAGCACGCTGCTTTTCACAGGCGTCTTACCCAAGCCCATGTTGCGGATCTCTTCCTTTCTGATATCCGGTGCCATCATAAGCTGCGCTTCCTGCCCGGGAAGGTTGTCGAAGCCATGTTTTTTGATGTGCCGGACAAATTGAGTGTATTGCACGTGTAACTTATTATTTTGAATTATCCAACGCTTTACGATATTCTCTCAGGCATCTTTCACGGGCCTTGCGATGATCAATCATGGGAGCCGGATATTGCCCGGTGCCCAGTTCCGGAATGAACAATTTCAGATAATGCCCTTCCGGGTCAAACTTTTTCTGTTGCGTTTCCGGATTAAAGATACGAAAATATGGCGCAGCATCGCACCCTGTCCCGGCGCTCCACTGCCAGCCGCCGTTATTGGAGGAGAGCTCATAGTCAAAGAGCTTTTCGCCAAACCAGGCCTCACCCCATCGCCAGTCTGTCAACAGGTGTTTACTGAGAAAGCTGGCAGTAAGCATGCGCAACCGATTGTGCATATAGCCTGTTTGCTCCAACTGTCGCATTCCGGCATCCACCATGGGGTATCCTGTCATGCCTTTTTTCCAGCGCACAAAGGCTGCCTCATCGTTTTGCCAGCGAATACGGTCATATGCTGGCTTAAACGACCTGGTAATAACTTCTGGATAGTGCCACATGATCATGGCATAAAATTCCCTCCAGATCAACTCATTCACAAAAGTATCATTCCACTGCATCCCTAACCTGACGACCTGGCGTATACTCACCGTTCCAAACCGCAAATGCACACCAAGCCGGCTGGTTCCATTCCTGGCCGGGTAATCACGATCTTTGTCGTACCTGCGAAGGACCTCCTCATCAATTTTTGCATCTGGTGCTTTTAATGCTGATGCCTGCATCTGCAACTGCTTCCTTGAGGGGAAACGCGCATACTGCTTATCAGCAAAGTGCGCCTTATATTTTTCAATATCAAAGCTTTGAAGGTGCTTGGCCTGCAAAATAGTCCTCCACTGCCGGCTATAGGGAGTAAACACATGATAAGGGTTGCCGTCCTTTTTCATCACTTCATCCATATCCATGACCATATGATCAAGGTACTGAGTGAAGGCGACGCCCTGGTCTTTCAAGCTGCGGGCCACCTGGTCATCCCGGTCTCTTCCATACGGCTCATGATCCCAATTGCAGAAAACCGCTTCCACAGGCAGATCCCTGCAGAGCTTTTGCAACACATCCACCGGCCTGCCCCGTTCAATCCGCAGGCCACTGCCCGATTTCATAAGCTCCTTATGCATATCTTCCAATACATCATAGATGAATGACACCCGGTGGTCATCTTTGGGCAGGCTGTTTATGATGTCCTCATCAAAAATAAATAGCGGGAGTACATGCACATGCTCTCTCAATGCATAATGCAATGCTTTGTTGTCATTAAGCCTCAGATCACGCCTGAACCAAAACACCGCTAATTTCTCACTTGCCATAAATGTAAGATTAAAATATTTGACCTGATAATCTGAAATAAAATCAGAGAAGCCTTACCTTTGCATCCGATGCATTGACTCTGCTTTCAGGCAAGGGTCAGGACAACAAACATAAAGATACAAAATCACAGGCATCTTACCTGCACTATTCTGAAATATTGAAACTGAGGGCCATGAACGAACTGTTACATGAGGGGTATTTCGCACTTTTCCTGATCATTACCCTCGGCATCATGCTTGGCAATGTCAAATTCAAAGGTTTTTCCCTGGATCTTTCAGCTGTGGTATTTGTTGCTTTGATCATGGGGCATTATGGTATTATGGTGCCGGAGGCTTTTCAGAACATTGGACTGATGTTTTTCATTTTTACTGTAGGGATTCAGGCAGGGCCCGGCTTTTTCGATTCATTCAAAAAGACGGGCAGGCAGTTTCTGAGTGTATGTGTGCTGCTCGTTGGGCTGGCTGCCGTAATAAGTTTTTTGATGGGCAGGTTCCTTGGCATTGATCCCCTGCTCGCTGTAGGTATCTTTAATGGCGCGCTCACCAGTACATCCGGCCTTGCCGCAGCTATTGACATTTCCGGGTCAACATTGCCTTCGGTAGGTTATGGTGTAGTTTATCCGGCAGGAGCCATCCTCGCGATCCTTACCATACACCTGTTGCCCTTCTTTCTCCGGGTAAATATGAAAAAGGAGGAAGAAAGATACAATGAACAGGTTCATGAAGACCACC
>SLEW01000110.1 GCA_007124575.1 Bacteroidales bacterium
CAATATCTTTTACGGTGGTATTTCTGAGTATCTCCTGGTATTTGATCATTTCATATTCGCCTTTGGCTCCCAGCAGGATGAAAAACCCTATGATGACCAGGAAGGGATTCAGGAAAAGGCCTGCGATAATAAATAAAACGGCAAATACTTGTCCGATGTCTTTTGCTATCCGTGTGGCTTTTAGCCGGCTGAGCTTCATGGATAGCGCTGAGCGAAACAGTCTTCCGCCATCCATTGGAAATGCCGGTATCAGGTTAAATGCCACGATAAAGATGTTGGCGGCCATTAGCATGAGCACGAAGTTTTGTGTTGTAATAGCCTGAAATTCCATGGCTTCAATATCCGGACGTTGCACGGTGGCAAGGTAAATCCAGAGGAGTGCAGCAATGATAACGTTTACAAGCGGACCAGCAGCTGACACAATAAATTCATCACGGGGTTTTTCCGGCATTTTTGACATGTGTGCCATACCGCCGATGGGGAGCAGTGTGATACTGCTTACTTCGCCTCCCAGCCTGATGGCAGCAAGAGAGTGGCCCAGCTCATGGAGTACCACACAGACGAATAAAGCCAGGACAAACAAAATGTGCATCAGTATTTGCGGAGTCTCCAGCCCACGTGCAGCACTGATGATTACAATCCATGCGATCAGGAGGGAAAAGGTCCAGTGTACCGATACCTTGATCCCGAATGGTTTTCCTAAAGGAAGTGAGTATCTGCTCTTCATTAATTAATTATTTAGTAGTTAAGCCAACAAGGCCGGATAATGTTCCTGGCGGTATGTTACAACAAGTTGTTCATTACGGCCTGCTCTCTTTATCAGCTTGCATGAAAAATGCGTTGCTTATCAAATATAATGAAAAAAGGGACTACTTTTTGGAAATAGTCCCTTTTTTCTTAGTGTGCTACTATACTGCAAAAATATAGTATTCTCATTTACTGTTATCAGCGTGTCACCTGTATGCTGCTGGTAATTACTCCTTGCGAGGTCGTCACCTGTATGAGATACATTCCTGGTTTCAGGTGATTTACCCCGACGGTATACATCTGCTGGTTATCCACTCTGGCCGAATGGACTACCTGTCCCAGTATGTCGGTGATCTGCACGCGGTTAATGCGTTCATTAGACTGAATAGTCAGTTCAGAGCTGGCAGGGTTGGGGTAGAAGAGCATGTTGATATCACCCGATTCTACAACAGACAGGTCATCTGGACCAAACATGTTTTCCACGGTCATTTCCTCATTACCTACTTCAACACTGCGGTTGGGATCACCTGCCCATTCGCCGCCCTCCCAGCCATCGCCAAGGAAGTCAGAGAAATATTTGTATTCATACGTGCCGGGCTCCAATTGAAACTCGATACCATAAACAGGGGGGTCTTCACTGACAAGCTCCATCACCTGGTTTTCCATATCCGTTCCTGGCTCAATCCAGTCGAGCATGTCGCCTGTGATCATGATATGATCGGCATTGTGATCAAATCCTTCAAGCAATCCATGCTCCATGGCATTACTCAGGTCAACCATGAATGTAACGGGAATGCCACCACTGGTGAGCGTCACATCCACAACCATATCTTCCTGAAGATCCACTGTATTATTAAATTGTGAGAAGTTTTCTTTGCTCGCACTGAATTGATATTCACCGCCTACTAATGTAAAGGCTGTACTGCCTTCTTCATCAGTTAGCCGTGTAAGAGAGCCGATGGTAACCCTGACATTTTCAAGCATATTGTTATCTTCGTCATTCACGTTAAATGTCAGGCTGTAGACATCTTCCGGCTCTTCAGCTTCGAACTCGAGGAAAAGGTTGGGCAATATGTTAGAATTGCCTGAATAAGATGGAATAGCCTGGGTGTCAGAATAACCAAAAACAGCTCTTGTCGATTCCATGGTGGTTCCATTCACCTGGTACTGGTCGCCGAAGCTGCACCATGTAGGAAGCAATCCCCATACGATTTCGATAATCAGATTACTGGAGCCGTCGTAATCGAAGGCATCAATGTCAATATAGTGCCATCCTTCATCTGTGGCCATCTGGTATTCATTCACATCTTTGACAACGGTTGCATCAGACATGCTCTCAAAGCTGGTTCCCAGTTGTTCCATGTCGGTATGCTTGATCATGATCTTGAAGTTGGGTAATACCTGATGTTCAGAGGTAGAGGTTGCATGTACCACATCCATTCCCATCTGCACGATGGTTTTCTCTCCGGGTCCTATCTCATCAATGGTGTAGAGCATTTGTGACCTGTTGGCCTTGTAATAGTTATAAAAAGGATAGTTACCGGGCACATCTGTTCCTTCGCCAATGGTCATCTCCGGAAGCTGACCAATATATAGTTCTGTGTGCAGTTCATCATGGTGTCCGTCTTCAACAAAAAGCTCGAGGTTTACCAATGAGCCTTCAATGGTTGATGGGTGTGCTTCTACATAAAAGATGACCTGCACGGTATCTCCTGCCGGCAGTGGGTCTAGTTCGAGTTCTTCCTCTGCGATGGTGAAATAGGGTGAGTCAGCGTCTATCATTTTAAGGGGCTCTCTTGCTATGGCATGTCCATCATTGCTTAATTCGAAAATCAGCAGCCCTTGTTCGCCTGGGTCAAGTTGTCCATCGCCATTACCATGTTCGCTGTCATCAATGATAAAGTCAGGATTGATGGAGAAAATGGGTGCATAAGCAGTAATCCTGAGGTTTGAAGTCCAGCTTTCCTCGCCATCGGTAACGTGCAGTTCGAAGGTAGTTTGGTATTCATCAGGTACATTCATAGAAACTTCGAAGCTAAATGCATCAGCTACTGTTGAGCTGTTATTTGTTTCACCCGCCTCCATGGGGTCAAAGGTTACGTCCTGGTCGCCATCAAGCAGGGTGATATAATCATCTTCTCCAATTAGCGTGGCGGTAACTTCATCTACCGGATCGGCGCCTACATTATGCAGGGTAAGGTCGATAGTAAAGGATTCTCCATAATTGGCCTGTTGTGTGCCATGAGGATCATTAATGGTGTATTCGTCCATTACCACAAAAGGTCCTTCCAGTGCGGCTGCCGGAACCTGTTCGATATATGGGATATGTTGTGGTTTCGTAACCACAATGGTTACATCTCCGCCGTCAAGAATGGGCTCAAGAGGTACATCTACCTCACCCGTTTCGTCAACAAAGGATGCCCCATGCAGCACACCGTCCATGGAAATACCTACGTACGAGCCAGGTTCTGCTTCTACGGTATAGTAATCAAGTCCGATAGGCACAATGGGCATATGTGTAACATTGTTTTCCTGACCTTCGGTGAAATAGATCACGGTGGAAGGATCACCAAAGGTTTGATAACCTTCCCAGTACCACTGGTCGTTTGAGTGCGTGGGATAGTTTTGGAGGTGTGCCTCTGTGATGGCAAGGTTCCCTACGAATTTTACTGATGCCACAGCGTTGTATTCATCATCGAATTGTGCATCATAAACTCCCATAGTGGTTTCGTCAACCGTGGGCACGTACCCGTTGTTGTTTCCTGAGATGGGGAAAGCACCCACAGCCCAGTAGAAGTCTTCAAACCAATGCGTATTGGGCGCTGAGCCCACATAGGCCACGGCCCCTTTCTCTTCAGCTCTTACCCAGGCCTCTCCGATGCTTTCACCTATGCTGAAAAGTGCACTTTGGCAGCAGTTTCCGATGGCAAGCGGATATTTGCCGGTGTTAGTCATGTTGTGTACATCATTGACTGTCAGGGTTGGACCTGCCCAGCTCGTGGAGGAACAATGGGCGGTGAAGTTGATCAGGCTTACTGAGATGCGCTCTTCGTCGTAGCTTCCGGAATAATTTGTAAGGTAGGTGTTTACGTTGGCGAAGCCATTGGCCGCATTGAAATAATTGTCGGTGGCATAATGCACCGTGGGCTGACCTACATTGGGGTTCCAGTGCGCATCAGAACCAGCGATCATTGTTACATCATTAAGGTAGGAAGGGTCCGTAAACTCATATTTTTGATAGTACAGGATTTTATCGATTTGGTTTTGAAGTTCCTGCACATTCCGGGCAGACAGGCGGCCCAGATACATTTCAGGAAACTGGTCACCATCAACGGAAGCGTAATAAAGGTCTGTTACTCGCCCTGAAGCGGAACCCGTGGCTGAGGCAGGCAGGTTGCTGTGGTCACCAGCGATTACTACAAATGTAGGAGCCGGATCTTCGGGGGTGGCATCATTATACTGGTCATGAATAAAGGACTGAATATTGGAAGGTGTGCTGCCAATGTCATCTGTGTAGGCCTCAATGACCTCGAATCCCTGCTTGGTTTTCCATTCAATAAAAGGCTGAAGGGTTTCTTCAAAATCTTCGTAACCCACAACAACCATTTTGATTGGGTTTTTGGTTAGATCCGGATGGTCGTCAAAGATGTCGCGGGTGTCGAAAGGGTTAATAACCTTGTTATATACGGTATTAAAATAGGGTGACCAGGTGGATGCTTTGATTTCGCGGGTAAGCTGCTCATCGGCTCCCCGGTAATGCACGATTACCTCCACGTCATTATACACCTTGATTTTTCCTTCAACAGGGTTATACTGTATGGGTGCAATGGTAAGTCTGCCAAGGCGCTGTCCACGCATGGTGCCGATTACTTCAACGTGTGCCAGGTCGGGTTCAATGTAGGATGTGCGCGTATAAAAATCAGATTGCAGTTCAAAAGGCACATCAGCCGGATCCTGGTCTTTACGCAGTGAAGGCTGCACGGGCATGATCGGAAAATCAACACCAAAGTCAGCCAGGCGATACTCTTTCGCGGTGTAGCTGATTACTTCCACTTCCACATCTGCGCCAAAAGGAACTTCAATAAGTTTTTTTCTTGCAGGCAGTTTAGGTGTACCAAACTCTCCGACACTGTAGCCTCCCGGCATAACCAGCTCAGTGAATGTGCCATCGTCGGTTTTTACATTAAAATAATTGAGACCTTCAAAGGCAAATGTAAACTCGGTACGTTCAAAGTTGTTTGCTTTTACTTCGGAAACACTTCTCTCATTTTCAAAGTTGATCTTTAATTCCTGGGCATAAAGGCTGCCTATGCCCAGAAGCAAAAAGACTAACAAAATCCTGGGTTGTAATCTCTTTATCATAATAATGGTTTTATATGAATAATTTGCTGCGTGATTACTTCGGTCTGTAAAAATATAAAAATCCTGCCATGTAACAAAGCAGATCGCCACATTAGATTAGCCCACCGGCAAAGAATTGTCTTGCGCCGGACCAGAAGCGGATAAAAATTGTAACAGAGGCTGTTTTTTAATCGACGTGTTTTTATTTTACACGAAACGGGCTCAGAGCGGGATATCTTTGCTGCAGGAGGTAAAAACTGCCAAAAAAGAGAGAATTATAGAAAAGATCGCCCAGCAGTCCGGCATGGAAGAAGGGTATTGCCATGGTATAAGAGGTCATCAGGCCGTGAAAGGTTGGGGGATAGTAAGGGGTGAAGGCCCATACGGCAAAGTTGGTAATAAGGAAAAACAGCAGGGAGCCTGCCAGGGATCCGCCTATTACATAAGGAGCTTTTACCTTGTTGTGCATTTGGGTTCCCAGGAATACAATCAGAATAAATCCCAGGTATACAGGTATCATCATGTTGTGGAATCCCAGAAAGAGATCACTGATGAAAAGTGCTGCGAGAGGTACCGTGTAGGCAAGCCATTTTCTCCCGAGATGAGCGCCACCGAAAAGTGCAATGGCAGCAATGGGTGTAAAGTTAGGGTAGTGTGGTATTAACCGCATGAATGCTGCAAATACTATGATAATACTAACTATCCATACTTTCGGGGTTATCGCTTTCCAGTTCATGTCTTTGGATGTTAAAAGTTGTTTTGGCAATGATTTCAGGCACAAAAGTAATGATCATTTCCATTTAAAACAACACCCTTTGCAATTTGTTTGCCGGTGTTGTTTTATCTGATTAAACCTTTTGTATGAAAACATATCAAACAAGTGAAACGAATCAGAAATTTAAAAAATTAAAGTATTATGAAAACGAAATTGATTTTTGTATCCTTCATGTTGCTGGCTGTTGTTTTTGTATCAGACGCTATGGCACAAAGGGGTCGGCGCGCACCTGACGTGAAAGACCGCCAAAGAGTTGAACAGCGTGCAGAGCATCGCACTGAAAGGTCTGAGCGAGGCATGATGGAATACTGCCAGTTAATTCCTGATCTCACGGAAGAACAGGAAGAGGCCATAAAAAAGCTTCGTGTTGAACAGGTTGAACGCAATACCCACTATCGTAACAAGATGGATGAGTTACGTGTGCAAAAGCGCAATCTCATGACAGGTACCTCTGAAGGTGATGTGGATCAGGTCATAGATGAGATGACTGAATTGAGAAATGCCCAGATGAAGGAAAATGTACGGCACCGTCAGAATATACGTGAATTGCTTACTGCGGATCAGCGTATAATTTTTGACAGCAAGGTGACGAGGCGTCATGACGGAAGAGGCGGCATGGGCCGCGATCGGGGACAGTCGCCGCGCACAGGTCAAAGGCGCTGGTAATATGTCTTAGGATAATATTAAAGATTGAGGCCGCCGGAATTTTTTTCCGGCGGCCTTTGTTTTAATATCTTTGCAGCCTAAAACTGAAACTATGGAAGCGCGTATTGGCGAACTTGCGGCTCTGTTCACGGCGGTATGCTGGACCGTGACAGCCATTACGTTTGAATCTGCCAGCCGGAAGGTGGGAAGTGTTCCGGTAAATATCATCCGTCTGGTGATGGCCCTGGTGCTGTTAAGCCTTTTTTCCTGGATCCGGCGTGACATGCCATTTCCGACAGACGCGAGCACATATAATATAACCTGGCTGGCCTTGTCGGGCCTGGTGGGTTTTGTAGTTGGCGACCTCTTCCTCTTTAAGGCCTTTACAGTGATTGGTTCCCGGATGTCGTTGCTGATAATGACCCTTGTACCTCCCATCACAGCCTTCGCTGGATGGCTGATTATGGGGGAGATCCTTCAATGGATTCATTTTGGCGGGATGACACTTACGTTATCCGGTATCGCCATGGTGATCCTGCATAAACAGATGCAACGCTCCAAGCCCGGCCAGTTGCCTGAAAAGATCCCCCTTCCCGGAATTATTTTTGCATTGCTTGGAGCCACGGGTCAAGCTATTGGCCTGGTGCTGAGCAAATATGGCATGCAGGATTACGATGCTTTCTCAGCTACCCAAATACGGGTGATTGCTGGTATCATCGGGTTCGCCATCGTAATAAGCTTTTTTAGGAAATGGGGGGCGGTGAACCTGGCCCTGAAAAACAAAACTGCGTTGTGGTTGATGCTGCTCGGAGCTACCTTCGGCCCTTTCCTGGGGGTATCCTCCTCTTTGATCGCTGTGCAATATACCGCTACAGGCATCGCTTCAACCATCATGTCCGTATCTCCCATTCTTATCTTGCCCGCCACTTATCTGCTTTACAAGCAGCAAATCACCTGGAAAGAGCTGATCGGCG
>SLEW01000241.1 GCA_007124575.1 Bacteroidales bacterium
AGAGCATCATCCACCTCAGCTACGGTGGCGGCCTCACCACGGAGGCCAGCGAACGCGGGCTGGGTGAATCCGGCGACTGCATGGTCAATATCAACTGCTCCGAAGGAGACGACTGGCAGGATGAAAAGCGCGGGATCGCACGGATGCTGATGCGTACAGGCAACAGCTATGGATGGTGCACCGGCTCGCTTGTAAACACGACAGCCCAGGATGCCAGGCCCTATTTCTTATCGGCAGAACACTGCGGCAGAAACGCATCTGACGAAGACCTCCTATACTGGCAGTTTTATTTCAACCTGGAGTTGCTGGGATGCGAAAACGAAGGCTATCCCCCCATCAACATGCTGTACGGCGCCGATGTGCTGGCACTGGGTGAGCTGGAAGGCGGCTCTGACTTTCGCCTGCTGGAGCTTCATACCACGCCCCCACCCCACTGGCGCCCCTACTGGAACGGATGGGATCGCACCGACGATGGCAGCAGCTCAGGCGCAGGCATACACCATCCGCGCGGCGACGTCAAGAAAATATCTACCTATTCGTCGAACCTGCTCAGCTCAGCACCACTGGTGAGCGGACAGCAGATGGCCGACGATTCTGCCTGGCGCGTGATCTGGACCAGCACGCAGAACGGCCACGGCGTGTCCGAAGGGGGGTCCTCAGGCTCTCCCATATTCAACAGTGAAAAAAAGATCATCGGCACCCTGACCGGGGGCTCCTCAACCTGCGACAACGTACATGGCTTCGATTATTTTGGCAAGATGTGGTATCACTGGGATCAGAACGGCATGCATATCTCACAGCGCCTGAACGGCCACCTGGACCCGCTCGGAACAGGTGAAGCATCTGTCCCGGGTTTTGACCCCTACGCAGACATGCAACCGGCCCCCGGCTTTGTGGATGCTGCCCTCGATGCCGACGACAATGCGCTCCTTACCTGGTACGCACCGGGCAATGCCCCAAATATCGATGGCTGGTACCGCCACGTGGACGACTTTACACACCTCACCTGGGCCGGCCCGGAAAGGGTCTCCGTATTCGATGCCCATGCCCTCGGACTCAACTACCCCCTGGAGCTGACCAGGATTGCGCATACCTTTGTGGAGCATGACAGCCACCTCTGGCCCGACGATCAGTTTCAATTTATTATATATGATACCGACGGCCAGACCCTGCTCTATGAATCAGAAGAGCTCACCGCAGAACACCTGCAGGAATACATATATGAGCTGCCGGAACCCATGGTGTTTGACGACTATTTCTATGTGGGCGTGAAAACCCCGGATGCCAGCCACCATCCATCCTCCCTGATGAAACTTGTGAATTTCGGCCAGGGATACTCTTTCAGCGGCAATGCAGGCGACTGGCAACCCCACAACGACGGCCAGGATGGATCATTTGCCTATCTTTTCGCCATTTATGTAGGTGCAGATCATGAAGAACACAACGGCGAGGATCAGGACACCCGTATTTCCCTTATACAAGACCTCCACCACGAACACGACCATCCGGAGAATGCTTTGGAGGAACAAAGCCTGAGGATGGCTTCGGGGATCTTGCCCGACAACTACCGCTTGTACCGTGACAACGAGCTGATTCATACCGCCGGCTTTGACGAAGAGATGCAGTTTACAGACATCCTGCCGGGTGAAGGCTTTTTCCGCTTCCACGCCACCGCCATGTACGGCAACAGCGAGTCAGCCCGCTCCAACACGGCCTACTTGCTCAGGGCTGCTGCCTGCGATGAGCAGATCGACATGTGGCCTTATGTGGAAGCCTTCGACCAGGACTTTGATGATGCGTGCTGGATCAGTGAGGCGTTGACAGGTGACGGATGGGAGCTGATGAGCACCTATGACAGTCAGGCCGGCAACCTGACACCCGAAACAGGGGATCAATTTTACCTGGCAGAAGGCACCGAAGCAGGCATGCATGATGAGTGGCTCATTACGCCCGTGATGGATTTTTCCAGCCTGGAAAACCCCGCCCTGCGCTTTGTGTTTAATGGCCACGACGAGAGCGGAGAAACAACCGCATATCTCGCCATGAGAATCAGTGACGACGGCAAAGGGTTTGAAAAGATGTGGGATAGCCGCCATTATCCGGACTTTGCAGCCGGAGATCACCACCTCGGCTGGCTCCCGGCGACCGTTAACCTCCAGCGGTTTTCCGGCAGGGATGAGGTGCGCCTGGCGTTTCAATTTGCCGGGGAAGAAGGCAGCTTTATGGCCCTGGATCACATCGAAGTATTGGACGGCACGGCCATCGCCTATAACCTGAATGTTAGCGTAAATCCAAGTAACTCAGGAACGGTAAGCGGCCCCGGCACTTATCTCGAAGGCGAAACGGTCAGATTGACAGCCACCCCCAATGTCAGCTACATGTTCCACTCCTGGCTCCAGGGCGGAGAGGCCATCAGCCACCAGAAAGCGCTTCAGCTGGTCATGCCGGGAAGCAACACGTCCCTGACGGCAAGCTTTGCCGATATGGCCACGGATGTGGAAGACATCGCAGAAACAGATCAGCCGTTCCGCGTATTCCCAAACCCTGCCACAAACCGGCTGCGCATCAGGTTTGATGATGCCAGTGCGGCAGCCGGCATTTCGTTGGTCAACCTGCAGGGACAAGTACTGAAGCAGAAACAACTGCATCACACCTATGCCGGACAGGAAGTGAGCCTGCAGGTAGGAAACCTTGCAAGAGGCATATACTTCCTGCGGATAAATACTGGTGACAGCCCGGCCGTCTTCCGGATCGTGCTGACCGAATAAGGCTTATCCGGCCACAGATTTTGGTCAGCAATACCGTCAAGACCGTACATTTTGCAAAAGTTGTTTTGAACAAATGTATGTGGCCAAACCAACTGTATAACAGCATATAATAACAAGGCCCCAAAAGATGACCGGCAAAAAACAACGAAAAATGGGTCATCTTTTGGTTTTTTTTCTTTACTTTGGAAGTTCGTTTTGCCGTATAATCCGTATTATCGGCATAATTGCCTGGCATAGATGTTTGTTCTACAGGCCATTATAAAACAAAAACCTGAAAATATGTCAATTAAACAAAAGACTCTGGACCTGAAGCAGCGTATGCAGAATGCGATACAGGGTGGTGGTGCAAAAGCCATTGAAAAACAGGTCGCCATGGGTAAAATGACGGCGCGCGAGCGCATCTTGTCATTGTTGGATCCCAACTCATTCCATGAGTATGACCTCTTTGTGGAGCATGCTGCAAAGGATTTTGACATGGACAAGAAGCACCTGCCCGGCGATGGAGTGATCACCGGAACAGGGACCATAAATGGGTTTCCTGTTTGTGTTTATGCACAGGACTTTACAGTAGCCGGTGGCTCACTCGGGCTGATGCACGCCCGGAAGATTGGCAAGATCATGGATCACGCCATGAAACTAAAAATACCCATCATCGGCATCAACGACTCCGGAGGAGCGCGTATCCAGGAAGGAGTCAACTCCCTGGCCGGTTATGGCGAGATCTTCTATCGCAACACACAGGCGTCCGGTGTTATCCCACAGATATCGGTCATCCTCGGACCATGTGCCGGGGGTGCCGTTTACTCTCCCGCCCTCACCGACTTTGTCTTTGTGGTTGACAAGATCTCCAAAATGTTCATTACCGGACCGGAGGTAATTCGTTCTGTACTTGGCGAAGAGATCACCATGGAAGAACTCGGCGGCGCCAGGGTACATAGCGAAATTACCGGTAATGCCCACTTTTTCTCAGAAAGCGAAGAAGAATGTTTCCAGAAGATCAAAAAACTGGTATCGTTTATTCCGTGGAGTAACAAGAAAAAGGCGGCACCATTTCCCAAAAAAGCACCTAAGTCCAAGCAGTTCCGCATAGACAATATCATACCCACCGATCCGAGAGAGCCCTACGATGTGCGTGATGTGATCAGATCGGTGAGCGACGACAGCGAGTTCTTTGAAGTTCAGGAGCTTTATGCTGCCAACATGGTAATTGGCTTTGGCCGCCTTAACGGAGAAACCATTGGTTTCGTGGCCAACCAGCCCCTGATCCTGGCCGGCGTGTTGGACGTGGATTCATCCGACAAGGCAGCGCGATTCATTCGCTTCTGCGACGCCTTCAACATTCCGCTTGTCACCCTCGTTGACCTGCCAGGATACCTGCCGGGGATCGATCAGGAGCATGCCGGCGTGATCCGCCACGGTGCCAAGATCCTCTATTCTTACAGTGAAGCTACCGTGCCCAAGGTGACCGTGATCTTGCGGAAAGCCTACGGAGGCGGTTACATCGCCATGTGTTCACGACACCTGAAGGCCGACTTCGTATTCGCCTGGCCCACAGCAGAAATTGCGGTGATGGGACCGGAAGGCGCTGCTAACATCATTTTCCGCCACGAGATCATGAACGCGTCCAACCCCGAAGAAACAAGGCAAAGAAAGGTGGATGAGTATAAGCAAAAGTTTGCGAACCCTTATGTGGCAGCAGCACACGGGTATATTGACGCGGTGATAGAACCAGCTGAAACACGCAAGTTCCTGTTGCACGCGCTGGAAATCGCCGTCGACAAAGACGAAAAAAGCCCGGAGAAAAAACATGGCATCCCGCCATTCTGATCCGGTTTTCATGAACCTCACAAACTTTTCTTATGAAAAAACGGAAAGGAAAAAAAACAGAGAATATATTGCTCAACGTGGATGACGTGGAATACACTACGCTTCCAAACAAAAAATATCAGCAACGAAAACCCTATACACCATTAAATCCCAAGGTGGTGACCTCGTTCATGCCGGGCAATATTCAAAAAGTATTTGTCAAAAAAGGACAAAAAGTGAAGGAAGGCAGCGAACTGTGCATACTGGAAGCCATGAAGATGAAAAATATTATCCTGGCACCGGAAGATGGCGTCATCAAAAGAGTCAATATCAAAGAGGGTGATATTGTTGCCAAGCATCATGCGCTGATAGAGCTCCAGTAATGACAAGGCCTGACCTGTCGCAGGAATTGGGCTGTGTAACGAAGCATAAACAGATGAACGAGATTGTCTTTGCCAGCCATAATCAACACAAAATAGAAGAGATCAGGGCCATCCTCGGCCCTGATTTTGTTTTAAAGGGATTATCTGACATAGGCTGCTACGAGGTAATTCCGGAACCATATGATACATTGGAAGAAAATGCCCTGGCCAAGGCCCGCCATGTAACAGATCATCATAATATGGATTGCTTTGCCGATGACACCGGGCTTGAAGTGGAAGCACTCCATGGGATGCCGGGCGTGTACTCCGCAAGATATGCCGGCCCGGAAAAAGACAGCATCAAAAACATGCAAAAACTTCTCAAAGAACTGCAGGGGTCACAAAACAGACGTGCCCGCTTCCGGACGGTCATCGCCCTGGTCTTACAGGGCAGCAGTTATTTCTTTGAGGGAATCGTTGAAGGCAGGATAGACCATGAGGCCAAAGGCAAGCAAGGATTTGGATATGACCCCGTTTTCATTCCGGATGGCTATACGATGAGTTTTGCTGAGATGCCGGCAAAGGAAAAAAACAGGATCAGCCATCGCAAACGAGCCATGGATAAGCTAATCACCTTTCTTAAGGGTCAATTACCTGCCGGCTAAGGCGTCTTCTATCAGCATGGTAAACAGATCCATGTTGGAAATGCCATCCACGGCGGCCTGCTGTGGCACGATGCTGGTCTCCGTCATGCCCGGGGTTACGTTTACCTCCAGGAAGAACAGGGTGTCATGGCTATGGATAAAGTCGAAACGGGTGAGCCCCTTCATTCCCAGTTCGGAATAAATTTTTGCTGCAGTATCCTGTACCTCTGAGGTAAGCTTATCGGTAATACGCGCAGGCGTGATCTCGTCTGCCGCTCCGGGCGTGTATTTGGCCTCATAGTCGAAAAAGGCCGCCTGCGTTTTGCTGACAATTTCGGTAACAGGAAGCGCTTTCACTTTGCCTTTGTATTTAAAAACGCCACAGGTAAGCTCCGTACCGGCCAGGTACTCCTCCACAAGCACCTCGTCATCGTGTTCAAAAGCAAGGTCGATGGCGGCCTGTAACTGGTCAGGCTCCATTACGCGGGACATCCCCAGACTCGAACCACCTTCATTGGGCTTTACAAATAAAGGAAGGGTGACCTGTTGTAACACCTCGTCCGGCGAATAAGCACTGCCACGTCTCAGCATAACAGATCGTGCCACGGGATACCCAAGCTGAGCCACCACCTTATTACAGTAATATTTATTGAATGTAAGCGCTGATGCTAACAGACCCGCCGTGGTATAGGGGATGCCCAGCAGCTCAAAATAGCCCTGCAACCTTCCGTCTTCGCCCGGAGTGCCATGGATGGTAATAAAAACACAGTCGAAATACACCTTTTTTCCGGCATGCATTACGGAAAAATCATTCTTGTCAACAGCAACCTCCCGGCCATCCTCCTTCTGCCACAGCCATCTGCTCCCCTGAATCAATATCACAAACACATGAAAGCGATCCGGGTCAATGTTTTCACGAATCATCCGTGAACTGGCAATGGATATCACATACTCCCCTGAATTACCACCTGCCACCAGGGCGACATTCTTCTTATGCATCTGTTGCTGATTTTGTTATAAAGCTTAAACCTGCGCATGCCAGGCAGCCGATTGCCAGCCTGGCTCTTACTGCCAAACAAATATACATGAAAATCCCTATCTATTTTTTGATCTGAAACATAAAAATTGATTGCAGACGTTATCCATGTGTTAATTATGCTTGTGTTGGTTAATGAAACGCAGATGACGGAGTTCAGGGGCCAGGTATTGCAGGCAAAAAACAACAGGGTCATGATTTTATATTATTTTTGCTGAAACAGAACCGCATGCAGTTGGCCCGTCCTGTTCACCATGAAAAGCCGGGCTAAGGCAGCCGGGGCAGTCCGTTTGGCAAGCGCCTGGTCGGGAAGCGTTCTCAAAAGCGTATCAGATGAACATATGGCAATTTATTCTAAGCCGGCATTTCTTACGGCAACTGGTGATCGCAGCTGCGCTGGGCGTGGCTGTCATATGGGGATCACTCAAGTTACTGGACCTTTATACATTACACGGACGCACGATCACCGTGCCCGAACTGGAAGGTTACTCCGTCGGGGAGGCTGATGAAATATTATCATCCAGAGACCTCCGTTATGTGGTCAACGACTCCATTTATGATCAGGAGCGGGAACCCGGCACCGTAGCCTGGCACAATCCTGCTCCCGGGACAGAAGTGAAGCGCAACCGCACGATATACATTACCAAGATCGCCGTACTGCCTGAAATGGTAGAAATGCCTGATCTGACAGACCTTTCGCGCCGCCAGGCCATTACCATCCTGGAAACGCACGGCCTCTCAGTAGGACAACTCTCCTATCAGCCCGACATTGCAAGGGATGCCGTATTAAAACAGAAATTTGAAGAGGGGGTGATAGAGCCCGGCACACCTGTGGAAAAAGGTACAACCATTGACCT
>SLEW01000038.1 GCA_007124575.1 Bacteroidales bacterium
ATTTTGTCATCCTGGGATTTGGCCCAGTGCAGCAGGTTGTCAAGCAATCCATACGCCTTGCCGGCCTGCTTGTTGATTGTTCTGATGAACTCCGCGACTTCCTCCTGCGAAAATGTGTCATAATCATCAACAAGCATCCTTGAAAAACCCAGCAAACTATTAAATGGGGCGCGAAGATCATGGCCGATCACCGAGAAAAGCTTGTTTTTTGTCCGGTTGAGCTTCTCAAGTCGTTCTTTCTGGGCCTCAATCTCACGCGTCCGTTCAGCCACCTTTTCCTCCAACTCGAGGCTTCGCTTCTTAAGAAGACGATAGGGAACGCTTTCGCCTACATCAATATCACGATCGGGCTGAGACCAATGTCCATGTACAAGCTTCCAGCCAGTGTCTGTTTGTCGCAGAATGACAGTACTGCGATTGTTCGGACACTCTACAATGCCCTCAATATTGTGCAGGCATACGTCCATGGAAATCATCAGTACCGCCACATCATCTCCTATCTCAAAAACTTCCAGATTTTTTGTTTCATAGGTTATGGGCGCAGGAGCCTGCGCAAACTCACGCTTCATTGTGGCCAGAGTTTCCTCCAGCTGATGGGTCTTCTCGTCCACACCCGTACCTACCATGGTAAAATTCTCATCAAAATACGATACCATGGCATCCCAGTCGCGCCGGGCATAAGCCTCGAAATAACCGAAATAGGTATCAACAATCTCTTTTCGCCGAACGGAGTCCTTGATTATTTCCATATTTTTAATTAAATACTTTTATAGATATATAGATACTATAATCCTTTAAACAAAAACCCGCAGAATCACAACAAACATACTTGTTATAATTCGGAATAGCAAATTACGCCTTCGGACTTCCTTAAAAAAAGCTTTTAGGGAAGAAACCAAATAGCAGGGCTTGACTTGTCAAACCAAAATATAAACACAAAAAAATAATTGCTTAAAAACAAGAAACGTGTAAATTTGTGATGATTATTTTTCAAGCATCTTTATAATCAAAACATAAAAAACCGATATTATATGAAAAAGAACAAAAAAACTGTAATCATCATCGGTGCGGCCGGCAGGGATTTTCACAATTTCAACACGTATTTTCGAGGGAATGACAACTACAATGTGGTCGCATTTACTGCAGCACAGATCCCTGACATCGACGGAAAGATCTACCCCAATGAGCTTGCCGGTGACCTTTACCCCGACGGGATTCCGATTCACTCAGAGGAGGACTTGCCGGAACTGATCCGCAAGCACGAAGTGAATGAGTGTGTATTTTCTTACAGCGACGTGTCCTACAACCAGGTAATGAACATGGCAGCGGTAGTTAATGCCGCAGGAGCGGACTTCAGGTTGCTTGGCCTGGATGCCACCATGTTGAAATCCACCAAGCCCATCATTGCCACGGGTGCAGTGCGTACCGGCGGTGGCAAGAGTGAGGCATCGAGGAGGATCGTGGATGTGCTGAAAGCTCATGGAGTTAAGGTAGTGGCCATTCGTCACCCCATGCCATACGGCGACCTCGTCAAACAATCTGTCCAGCGTTTCGCCACCATCGACGACCTGAAAAAACACGAGTGCACCATCGAGGAGATGGAGGAATACGAACCGCACGTGGTTCGTGACACCGTCATTTATTCAGGTATCGACTACGAAGCCATCCTCAGGGAGACAGAAAAAGAAGATGCAGATGTGATCCTCTGGGATGGTGGAAACAACGACTTTCCATTCATCAAGCCTGACCTGATGATCACGATGGTGGACCCGCAACGTGCCGGTCACGAGTTAAGCTATTACCCCGGTGAAACCACATTGCGCATTGCCGACATCGTGGTATTTAACAAGATTGAAAGTGCTGACCTGGCCGACCTGGAGGTGGTGAGGAACAACGTGGCAAAGGTCAATCCGGATGCTGTGATGATAGATGCCTGCTCGCCCACGTTTGTAGACAAGCCGGAAATGATCCGCGGGAAACGCGTACTGGTTGTGGAAGAAGGACCAACGGTAACCCACGGAGATATCAGGTTCAGCTACGGCAGCACCACTGCACGAAAATATGGTGCAGCAGAACTGGTGGATCCCCGGCCCTATGCCGTTGGCAAGCTTAAGGAAACCTTCGAGCAATATCCCAACATTGGGCCTGTGCTGCCTTCCATGGGTTATAGCGATCAGCAAAAGAAAGACCTCGCTGCAACCATTGAGGCCACACCCTGTGACCTCGTTGTCATTGGCACCCCGATCGACCTGAACCGGGTGATCAAGATCAACAAGCCCAGTGTGAAAATTGGCTATGAATTACAGGAGATCGGCAAGCCCGACCTGTGTGACCAGATTTGCAGCTTCCTTAAGGAAAGGAACCTGGTCAACAAGGACTGCGGATGTAAATAATGCTTTTGGGGGCTGAACAGCCCCCTTTTTTTTGCCCTTTTGTCAAATAGTCTGCGTACAAATTACCAACACATAAACGATCACGACCCACGTCCCATCAAAAAAACCACAATGAAAAACAAAAGCCTCGTATCCATCAACGATTACAGCAAGGAGGAACAGTTGCACATCCTGGACATCGCACAGGAGTTTGAGAAAAACCCGGTGCAGACCATCCTGCAGGATCATGTGATCGCCTCCCTGTTTTTTGAACCCTCCACACGCACGCGCCTGAGTTTTGAAAGCGCCGTGAACCGGCTGGGCGGCAAGGTTGTCGGTTTCTCTGAAGCCAGCAACACCAGTGTCAAAAAAGGAGAATCCCTTCGCGACACCATCCTTACCGTGGCCAACTATTCTGACCTCATCGTAATGCGTAACCCCATCGATGGCAGCGCCCGTTTCGCATCGGAGATCTCGCCCGTGCCCATCATCAACGCCGGTGATGGCGCCAACCAGCATCCCACACAGACCCTGCTGGACCTCTACAGCATCCGCAAAACCCAGGGCACACTCGACAACCTGGATGTGGCCATGGTGGGCGACCTGAAGTATGGCCGTACCATACACTCGCTGGTCATCGCCCTTTGCAACTTCAACACCACCTTCCACCTGGTATCACCCGTTGAGCTCAAACTTCCCAGCTCAGTGAAAATGCATATCAAAGAAAGAAACCTCACCTATCACCAGTACACAGAGATGGATGAGGTGCTGCCAAAGGTGGATGTGCTTTACATGACCCGCATACAGCGCGAGCGGTTCAGCGACCCGCTGGAATATGAACGGATCAAAAACGTCTACAATCTTCATAAAGGCATGATCGAAGACACCAAAGACAATTTCAGGGTGCTGCATCCGCTGCCAAGGGTAAATGAAATATCTGTCAACGTGGATCAGAGCCCGAAAGCCTATTATTTTGAGCAGGCACTCAACGGCGTCTTTGTGCGCCAGGCCCTCATGACATCCATTTTGGGAATTAAGTAATTATTCAGGTTTAATTCGTATAAAATGATGGATGATATGGCCCTGATTCTTTTTCCGCGACTGGCAAAAAGCGTCATCAACACCCGGGCATCAGTCATTCGATAACAAAACATCAATACAACATGGAAAGCAAAAAGATAAAAGAACTCAAGGTGTCGGCCATTGAAAATGGCACCGTCATCGATCATATCCCATCCAGCGCCGTGTTCCAGGTTATCCGCATCCTGAAACTGGAAGCCTTTGAAAACATGGTGCTGTTTGCCACCAACCTGGAAAGCAAGAAATACGGAAAAAAGGGGATTGTCAAGGTCAGCAACAAATTTTTCAAACCAGAAGAACTGAATAAGATCTCCCTGGTAGCCCCGCATGCCTCAATTATTGAAATCCGCGACTTCCAGGTGCAGCAAAAAACTATAGTGGAAACGCCCGACCGGATCAAAGGCATTGTAAAGTGCTTTAATCCCAACTGCATCACCAACATCGAACACATCCCGGCGATCTTTGCCGTGGTAGATAAGGAAGATACCAGGCTGAAATGCCACTATTGCGAGAAAATCACCACATGTGAAACAATGGAGTTCCGGTAGGTTCAATCATGAAAGCTTATCCTGCAGGGCAAGGATCTCTCTGGCGGGATCTTTGCCTTCATATAAGATATTGTACACAGTATCCACGATGGGCATGTCGACCTCAAACCTTGTATTCATTTCTTTGATACATTTGGTGGCGTAATAGCCTTCAGCCACCATATTCATCTCCATCTGGGCATAATGCGGGCTGTATCCTTTGGCCAGCATCTGGCCATAACGCCGGTTTCGGCTGAACTGGCTATAACAGGTTACCAACAGATCACCAAGATATACCGACCTGTTGATATCCCGTTCACTGGGGCGCACCACATCCACAAAGCGGCTGATCTCACGCAGGGCATTGGAGATCAACACCGCCTGGAAGTTATCTCCATAGCCCAGGCCGCCACAGATGCCGGTGGCTATGGCAATGATGTTTTTCAGCACCGGCGCGAACTCCGTGCCGAATATATCCTCGGTAATGCTCGTCTTGATATAACGGCAACCGAAAAGGTTTGCCACGGCAACTGCGTTAACCCTGTTTTCTGATGCCATGGTCAGGTAAGTCAGCTTTTCCTGGGCCACCTCTTCAGCATGGCTGGGGCCACTCACTGCCACAAACTGGTTAACCGCCACACCATACCGTTTGTAAAAGAAATCGGACATGATGTCATTGTCTTTGGGGATGATCCCTTTAATGGCGCTGACAACAGGCTTTCCGCGCAACAACGAGGCATGCATGCCTGCCAGCGAGGGCTGGATAAATGCTGCGGGAATGCAGAACACAGGTACATCGGCACGCTTAAGCACACGATTCAGTTCGTGAGACACCTCCAGCCTTTTGGGGTCAAAAGAAACGGAACTCAGATATTTGGGGTTATTGCCGTATTGTTTCAGATGCCTGGCAGTCTCTTCTTCTCTTACCCACCAATGTACTTTTTCCACATTGTTGAGCAAGATCTTTACGATCGCTGTCGCCCAGCTACCTGAACCGATCACTGCCGCCTGTAAATCCTGCATGTCATCCTGGTTTTAGAAAATGGCCATGTCATAAAGCCATGTGCTTAGCATTAAAGCTCCACCTCAAATTTATGTTCTTCTTCATCTCTCACTATAACAACCTTTACATGCTGCCCTTCGTTCAGTTCTCCCAAAGCCTCCATGTATGAATGAATCTCCACAACAGGAGCACCATTGATGCGCACAATGACATCTCCATCCTGTATTCCGGCTTTTTCAGCTGGCCTGTCGTCAGAAACGGAGAGCACCCGGAGCCCTTCTCCATCATATCCATGATCGGGCATCAGTCCCAGAGTTATAGTGGGCGTTCGCTGGCGCTCAGACTCAGGAGAGGAAGATCTCGAAAACTCAAGTTCATCATACCCTTCGAGGGTTTCTGCCATGTCCAGGGCAAACCGTAATATCTCCCTGGCCCCCTCGTAGTTAACCTTATCGGCGGTGTCTCCCGGCTTGTGGTAGTCGTCATGCACACCGGTAAAGAAGAACAATACGGGTATATCCATCACATAGAATGAGGTATGGTCAGAGCCACCACGCCCGCCAGGGCTCTTTCTCACATTGAAATGCTCAGGGGCGTGTGCGTCGATTAGCTCATCCCATTCGGGTGACGAACCGGTTCCTATCATGGTAAGGTTATTGTCCTCCATCCGGCCTATCATGTCGAAGTTAAACATATAGATGATGCTTTCCATATCATAAGCGTCGCTTTGCACGAAATGGCGGCTTCCGAGCAGACCTTTCTCCTCGGCGGCAAACCCGATAAACAGGTAATTATGGTTATCGAATCCTTTTTGCTGAATATACCTGGCGGCCTCAAGCACGCCGGCAGTACCGCTGGCATTGTCATCCGCGCCGGGATGAATGGCATGCACGCCGGGACTCATGGAGCCCCGGCCCCCAAAACCTACATGGTCGTGATGGCCACCTATGACAACCGTCGTTTCTGCCTCATTGTCAATATACCCGGCTACATTAATCGCGGTATGCTCTTCCCTGTGACCATCCACGGTAATGTAAACGGTGCCGCCCTGATCCGACATCAGGCGATGCAACACCTGCTCCTGTGCAAACAGCAACGGGATGTCAAAATCCATCCTGGAAAGGCGCATATCGATGGGAGGATCTTCACGGCCTTCAACGGTATTGACAAAGATGATACCGCTGGCACCCCTTTCCGTGGCATGATTGACCTTATCAAACCACAAGCGGAAAACCTGCCTGTCAGAGAGCGTGTCCAGTTTTTCAGGCAGGAAGAACTCCATAATAAATATTTTTCCTTCGAGATCATCATGCAGGGCATAATCACAGTAATATTCGAAGCCTTCATGATCTTCCAGATCCGTCAGGCCATACCCCACGTGAGCAAAAGGGGCACTCAGGCTCACGGACGGGGATCCGGGGATCACATAATACTCGCTCTCATGCTCCATGGATGATTCCTGGTAAATGAATTCATTATCCATACCCCATACCCACTCTCCGGGAAAAGAAAACTCCTGGTAATACGATCCGTCAAAAAACGGCGCTATGCCTGCTTCCTGCATGCGCTCTTTAATATAGGCTACGGCTTTGCGCTCGCCTTCCGTGCCGGCCTCACGGCCTTCCATCTCTTCGGAAGCAAGGCTGTATACATCCTCTTTCAGCCGATCTGTTACTTCTGCCTTATCAAAATCAAAGGCCTGCAGAGAATATCCGAAAAGCAACAAAAAGGCAACACTCAATATGCCAGGGAAATACATTCGTCTCATTTGATATACATTATTTTAGTAAAGAAATACATAATAAACCAAAAACCAGTCACGGCAAAATGAACCACCAATTTTAGTGTATCATGGTTTGAATAAAAGCTTAAAATTACGTATTTTTGAGAAACCAGAAAAATCGCTGCCATGGAACCAAAAAAGAGAAGCATTTTATTCTGGGTAGTCAACACGCTGATTGCCCTGATAATCCTAATCTTCATAATCCAGAACTGGGATAAGGTAACCTTTACATTTTTATGGCTTGAAATAAAAGGCTATGGCTTCCTGGTGTACCCGGTCATTTTCCTTCTGGGGTTCCTGAGCAGCTGGCTTTGGTCACTCTATCGCGACCGCAGGAAAAAGCGGGACGAGAAAAACAAAACCGAAGCTTATCAGCTGGAAGAATAGTTGGGTTGGCATCCAGGCTATCAGATACCTCATGACAGCTTGTCCTTATAGTCTTCATAAGCAAACTTCCTGAGCAGATTGAAACTGCCATCTGCGCGGATTATACCTATTGACGGATGTTTTACTCCGTTAAAGAAGGTCGTTTTGACCATGGTATAATGGATCATGTCATCGAAAATGATCCTGTCGCCCGGCTGCAGCTCTTTATCAAACGAATAATCACCCATTCCCATGTAATCACCTGCGAGGCAAGTTCCTCCGCCCATGCGGTATACCGGCTTGCCGGGCA
>SLEW01000006.1 GCA_007124575.1 Bacteroidales bacterium
AGACAGTCGATGCGGGCAATCACATTGGCATTTAGCTGGATGGGCTCCACATATTCAGCCACCGCAAAAACAAGTTCCTGAAAAAGACGCTCTTCAATGCCGAGGATCTTTTCCTCTGCACTCAGGATCTTTTCCTCGTAGGCTTTCAGCTCAGGGGTAATGTATCGCTCCGAGTTTGTCAGGGTTTGTTTGCGCTGCCAGTCTTCAGGGACCTTGTCTTTGTGCGTGTTTGTTACCTCAAGGTAATACCCGAATACCTGGTTAAAAGAAATTTTTATGGTAGGAATGCCGGTACGTTTGATTTCACGCTCCCGGATCGAGGCAAGGTAGTCCTTTCCTGAATAGGCTATTTCGCGCAGCTGGTCAAGCTCTTCCGAAACCCCTTCTCCGATCACGTTTCCCTTGGAGACAACAGCCGGAGGGTCTTCTTTTATTTCATACGCTATCCTTTCCCTGATCATGTTACAGGGGTTTAGCTGCTCCGCCAGCCGCTGAAGGGGAGCGCAACCGCTCTCAAGACTTTTCTCTCTGACTGGATCGATCAAAGCAAGTGCCTTCTCTATTTGAAGCAGCTCACGCGGAGTTACCTTTCCGACAACAACCCTCGATATCAATCGCTCGATATCACCAACCTGTTTAAGATGCCTTGTTAGTTCGTCGGAAAGCCCCGGGTTTTCATAAAGATGACGTACTATCTCATATCTCTCTTCGATCCTGGCTTTATCTTTCAGCGGAAGAATGATCCAGCGTCTCAGCAGCCTGCTCCCCATCGGTGATACGGTATGGTCTATCACATCTTTCAGTGTAGTGGCATCCTCATTAAGGGAATCAATGATCTCAAGATTACGGATAGTAAACCTGTCGAGCCAAACATACTGTGTTTCATCAATACGGGAAATATGATTTATATGACTCAGGTGGTCATGCCTGGTTTCCTGCAAATACTGCATGATGGCCCCTGCAGCGATAATGCCTTCAGATAGTTCTTCTATACCAAAACCCTTATAGGAAACAGTACCAAAGTGTTTGAGCAATAAATCATCAGCAAATTCGCGGGTATACACCCAATCATCCAGGGTGCTGTTATGGTATTTCCCGGGAAACTGCTCCTGTAGCTGCTTCCGATGCTTTTTTTGTACTACCACCTCACTGGGACGGAAGCTTTGAAGCAGTTTGTCGATATATTCTGCCTGGCCCTGGTCGGCAAGAAACTCACCCGTAGACACATCCAGAAAAGCAATGCCTATGGCACCGGAGGTAAAGTGCAAAGAGGCCAGAAAGTTGTTTTCTTTGTGGTCGAGGACCTTGTCACTAAATGCCACCCCGGGCGTTACAAGCTCTGTAACACCACGTTTTACGATCTTCTTAGCCTGCCTGGGGTCTTCCAGCTGATCACAGATAGCCACACGCTGCCCCGCACGCACCAGCTTCGGAAGATATGTTTCAATAGCATGATGAGGGAAGCCGGCAAGCTCCACATAGGAGGCAGCCCCATTGGCGCGGCGGGTAAGCACTATGCCAAGAATCTCCGCTGTCTTCACGGCATCTTCCCCAAAAGTTTCATAAAAGTCACCCACCCGGAACAAAAGCAATGCATCGGGATGCCTGGCCTTGATACCATAATATTGTTTCATCAAGGGCGTTTCTACTGTGTTAGATGCTGATTTGGCCACGATAATGGGTTTATTGGTTTATTTGAATACCAGCCGGGATACATGCGAATCCGTATTCTGATGATGCTCCTGCCAGCCTCAAATCCAAACAAAAATACAAATTTTCCTGAGGCTAATTACTTCATAATCTATGTTAAATCAGGCAAGCATCCTTGTTCATCGAAAAAATGTTTAGTAGTTTTGCCGGACATCATTGCAAACACGATTTCAAAACCAAAAAAAAAGTTTATGCGTTTTTTCAAAAAGAATCATGTAGTAGCAGCAATTGCCCTGTCTTTTATATTCATGGCATCAATTCCGGTAAAGGCAAACCCCGGTGGTTTCAGCGATGAAATGCTGCAAAACTTTGCTAACGCTGTAGTACAGGTAATCAGTATTCAGCAACAAGGCCAGAATGAAATGATTGAGGCCATCGAAGAAACTGATATGACAGTGCAGCGCTTCAACGAGATCAACATGCAGGCACAGCAAATGCCCCTTGAGGACATTGAGGCTTCAGAAGAAGAACTGGAAAACTTCCAAAAAGCCAATGAGGCTGTAGAAGAAGTACAAATTGAGCTGGAAGAAATTCTTATCGGCACCATTGAAGAAGAAGGTCTTTCTATTGAAAAATACGAAGAGATCATGGCGGAGTATCAGCAAAACCCTGAGCTTCAGCAGCGTGTACAAGAGCTGATGGAGTAATATTCGCCGATTAAGTAATACAGACACCAAAATAGGCTGGCAGGTGATTTCCTGCCAGCCTATTTTTTATGCGTTATTGAAATTATCCCTTGTTGTCAGGAGATAAGGAAGAGCGGTTTGTCAATAAATGATTCATATACCGGCCGCAGCCTTTTTGTATTGTAATGTTTGTCCACATCGATCAGCTTGTTGGTGCTGGTCACGATATCCACAGGCATGTTGTCATACCTTCCGTTTTTCAAAATGACCAGGCGTCCGTGAATCCCTTTCAGCACCAGGTCAAGTGCCAGGTTTCCATAGGCCATGGGCACGATACTGTCTATGGCATCGGGGTCTCCTGACCTGACGAGATAGCCAAGATACTGGTTTATGGTTTCTATGCGCTGACCCTTGTTGAATTTGGGGCTCAGCTCCTTGATGCGTGCTGACACGGCATCCCCGATACCTCCCAGTTTTGCGTGTCCATACATATCTTTTTCTTTACTCTGGAACATCATGTCTACCCCTTCGAAAGTAGCCCCTTCAGAAACAAGAACAACAGAATAATTGCTGGGGTTATTTCTTCGGTCCTCGACAAGCAGCTTTGTAAGATGTTCTATATCAAATTTATACTCTGGTATCACGCAGCGGTTGGCGGCGCCGGCCATGGTAGGAAGCAGCGCGGTAAAACCAGCATAACGCCCGAAAACCTCCATAACAAGTATCCGTTCATGTGAACCGGCTGATGTTCGCAGAAGATTGGCCATGTGAATAGTCCTGGTAACACACGTACTAAATCCGATGCAGTAATCCGTGCCTGGCACATCATTATCCATGGTTTTGGGGATCGCTACCACCTTCATGCCCTCCTGATACATGCGAACGCCGTAACTGAGCGTGTCATCACCCCCTATGGGGATCAGAAAGTCAATGCCGAGAAAGTCAATGTTTTTCAATACTTCAGGCGTAAGGTCATTGACCTCACCCTGGTATTTATCCTTCAGATGGTCAGGCACATGTTTTGCCGGTACATGACTGGGTCGCGTTCTTGATGTGTGAAGAAAGGTACCTCCGGTGCGGCCTGCCTTGTTAACCAGATCCTCGGAGAGGTCCATGAAGTTGTTGCTGTTATCCGCTTTTTTATCGCGCTTCAGTTCCATCAGACCGGCCCAGCCCCTGCGAATACCAATAACACGATATCCCTCCCGCAAAGCGCGAATGGTAATGGCCCTGATTGCCGGGTTCAAACCCGGAACATCTCCACCACCCGTCAAAATGGCAATGGTTCCCTTGATTTTTTTCATACACATTGGTTTTTATTTGAAAAATATTATTTTTATGTGTTTCGTATATACTAAGTTGAATACACCAGCAAATTATGCCGGCAGATGTTTTGGCATGGTAAAGATAAGAAAAAACGCCGGACAAAGAAACAGCAGGAGCACTCAAAAGGCTTGCCATTGATCAAAACACCCTTTAGATTTGTTAGAGTAGTATAAGATAAGTTTAACCTGAAATAACTACAACATGATGACAGAGCGTTTTGTGATTTACAACCCGGTAAAGTTGCATTTTGGCAAACAAGTAGTAGACAAAATTGGAAAGGCGGCTGCCACATATGGCAAAAAGGCCCTTTTGGTATATGGTAAGGGCTCAGTTAAGCGCAACGGCGCTTATGATGATACGGTTGAGAGTTTGCGGCAAGCCGGGGTTCAGATTATTGAATATCCGGGCATCAAACCCAACCCAATAGTAGAAGATGTGGACAAGGCAGCAAAGCTGGGCAGGGAAGAGCACGTTGACATGGTCGTAGCCGTTGGCGGGGGCAGTGTATTAGACAGTGCAAAATATGTGGCCATCACCATCCCTGCATCCCATTCATGCTGGGATTTTGCCACGGGCAAGACAAAACCCGCTGAGGCAATCCCCGTTCTGGGTGTGCTTACACTCGCAGCAACCGGATCGGAAATGAACCCGCTTGGTGTGGTACAGCACGATCAGCAAAAAAAGAAAATTGGCTATGGTCACCCCCTGATGTTTCCAAAGCACAGCTTCCTGGATCCGGCTTATACTACAAGTGTGCCAGCGAATTACACGGCCTATGGTATAACAGATCTGATCGCGCATGCCCTGGAAGGATGGTTCGGCGAAGGAGATGCCACCCTGACTGATCGTTTTATCCTGTCCATCATCAATGAGGCCCTGGAGTATGGCCCCCGGCTTATGGCAGATCTTACCAACTATGAACTCCGCGCAAAGATTATGTATGCTGCTACCATGGCCCTCAACGGCCTTACAAGCCAGGGTAAAAAGTCCGGCGACTGGGGTGTGCATGGAATAGGTCATGCCATGAGTGTTTTATGGGACATTCCTCATGGGGCATCTCTCTCAATTGCCTTCCCGGCATGGATGACCCTGCAACAAAACAGGATCCCGGAACGCATTGAAGAGCTGGGCTATGCAACCTTCAATACCAACACGGTGGACGATACCATAAAAGCCATGAAAACGTTTTTCCAGGAAATCGGCAGCCCGGTGTCTCTAAGTGAAGCAGGAGTGCATGCAGGAGAAAAAGAGCAGCAGGAGTTACTTGAAGTGATGCGAATTAACAAAGTAGATGGCAACGTGCACAAATTAAACGATGAAGATTATCAGCTCCTTATCAGTGAGATGATATAATAATGTCAAAACATGACATGACATCCAAAACCTGAAACCATGAACAGGAAGCAGTTTATCATTCTAACAGGTGTTTTAGGATTGATTGTCTTTACCCACAATATCTTTTTTACTAAAGCAAGCACAAATTCCATGAATACAAACAGAGAAAAAACACAGGAAGAGTTGTCACACGCCACCTTTGGTGGTGGTTGTTTCTGGTGCATGGAGGCCGTATTTTCGAAGGCAAAGGGGGTACATGCAGCCACTTCCGGTTATGCCGGCGGGCATGTACATAACCCTTCATACCAGGAGGTTACCACAGGCGATACAGGCCATGCAGAGGTTGTACAACTTGCCTTTGACCCTGAAGAGATCAGTTATCTCCAGCTTCTGGAGGTTTTTTTCAGGGTGCATGACCCCACAACGCTTAATCGCCAGGGAGCTGACGTGGGCACGCAATACCGGTCTGTCATCTTCTACCATGATGCGAAACAGCGGGAACTGGCAGAAAAAGTAAAAACGCGCATGGACCAGGAGAAAATATGGGACAACCCCATCGTCACTGAGATCAGCCCGCTCGACACCTTTTATAAGGCAGAAGATTATCATCAGAACTACTTTGAGAAAAACCCTAACCAGGGCTACTGTCAGATGGTAATCATGCCCAAGGTGGAGAAGTTCAAAGACATGTTTGAGGATCTGCTTCGGGAATAACCGGGCCAACAGTTAAGACATCAATTTTTTGCCTGTCAGTATTCCGGCGGGGATTCCCTGTATTGCCTCCGGGATGGCGGAGTACGGCCAGGAAGCTCAAGGAACCAGGTTACAACAGACAAGATGATGCTGAACAGCAAGGCCCACCAAAAGCTATCCACCACGAACCCGCTAACGATAACACCCGTAAGCTGAATGATAAAAGCATTTATCACCAGCAAAAATAAGCCTAGGCTCAGCACGGTGACCGGGATGGTGAGTATGATCAATACGGGCTTTAGAATCATGTTCAAAACCCCGAGCACAAAGGCAACTACCACGGCTGTCGTGAAATCAGGGACGGTGACACCACCCAGCAGATATGATGTGATGACCACGGCAAAGGTGGAAATAAGCACCTTGACCAAAAATCCCATAAGTGTAATTTGTTTCAGCTCTCTAAATTCCATAATACGCAAATTAGTGATTTTGCCGGAGACGACCAAATTATTATATAATTGCATTAAGGTGACTGACAATCACGTCGGTCGCTCCTTTTTTGTCTTCAACATATTTTTTGTTTATGGCTCCCAGGGCGCGCCACTTGCCGGGTTCTGACAGGATATCATCTGTTGTCTTTTTCAGGTCTCCTGCATTATGTATGACAAAAACCCCACCCAGCTTAAGCAATTCCAGGGCTTCGGCAAATTTCTCATGTCTGGGTCCCATGAGAACAGGGACACCATAGGTGGCCGCTTCCAGGATATTATGTATCCCCTGACCAAAGCCCCCACCTACATATGCCAATTGGCCAAAGCGGTAAAGTCTGGACAGCAGCCCCATGCGGTCAATGATCATGATCTTAGCATCAGACGGCGGTTTGCTTTCTGTTTCTGATAGCAGCACAGCATTACGTCCGGCTTGTTTTTGCAGCCTTTTTATGTTTTCATCGTCCACTTCATGCGGGGCGATTATCATACGCAAAGGATGGCGGCTTTTTCGTAAAAGTTCTAAAAGGAGCTTCTCATCCTTAGGCCATGTGCTGCCCGCAACCAACATCAGATGGCCCTCTGCAAAACTTTCCACCACGGGAATAGACGCACCGGCTTTTGACAGGGCATGAACGCGGTCGAAACGCGTGTCGCCACTTATGGTAACCTGCTTAATACCACTCTTTTTTAACAGGTCTGCAGAGTGCTTATCCTGAACAAAAAAGTGAGATATCAGGGCAAGTTGCTTTCTGAACCATCCCCCGTAAGGACGGAAAAAAAGTTGCCCGGGTCTGAAAATGGCTGATATCACAAGGGTATGCACCCCTTGCCGTGCTAAAGCGCGAATATAACCGTACCAGTATTCATATTTTACAAAAACCGCCATTTCAGGGCTCCATATATCAAGGAAACGAGCTACATTGCCAGGCGTATCCATGGGAAGGTACACCACGGCATCAGCCTGGTCATAATTTTTTCTTATCTCAAAACCACTGGGAGAGAAAAAGCTGACAAGTACGATCCAACCAGGATGATCTCTGCGGAAGCGTTCAATCACAGGGCGACCCTGTTCAAACTCTCCCAAAGAAGCACAATGAAACCAAATGGTGGATGCTGAAGGGTGTTTCTGCTGTAAAACATCAGCCTGGGCCTGCATGTCAGCAACCCAGCCCCTTCTGCCACGCACCCAACGCCTCGCTTTTGCCGAAAACAAGGCCGCCAGCCTGATA
>SLEW01000148.1 GCA_007124575.1 Bacteroidales bacterium
GCCAACAGCCAACAGCCAATGGCAGACTTTTCACCTTTAAGCCTACACCAGGTTGGCAAAGCCCATGAAGGCAAGTGCCAGGATGCCGGCAACTACCAGGGCGGCGGGTGCCCCTCGCATGCCTTTGGGCACATCCACCAGGTCGAGATGTTCACGGATACCTGCAAACAGAATAATGGTCAGGGCAAAACCAAGCGCATGGCCTATGGCAAATACAACGCCTTCGAGAAGATGAAATCCATAATCTTCGCGGACTGCCAGGATGGTGACACCAAGGATAGCGCAGTTTGTCACAATAAGCGGAAGGAAAATCCCCAGGGCCTGGAAAAGGGCCGGACTTACTTTTTTCAGGATGATTTCCACCATCTGCACCAGGGATGCAACCACCAGGATATAGGAAATGGTCTGCAGATAGGTGATCTCAAAGGGTGTAAGAATATAATTATAGATAAGAAAGGTCACCAGGGTGGCCAGTGTCATCACAAACATCACGGCTCCCGACATCCCGATGGCTGTAGACACCCTGGCAGAAACGCCCAGGTAGGGACATATTCCGAGGAACTGAGCCAGTACGATATTGTTAACAAAAACGGCTCCTATGATAATGACGATATATTCCATGGCTTCAATCCTTTAGTAAAGTTTCTTTTTTACAATATTATTGAGGGCTACCAGGTAGCCAAGACCAATAAAAGCGCCGGGTGCAAGCACAAAAACGAGCATCCCGTCGCCTGCAAACAAGCTAAGGCCAAATATTTCTCCGGCACCCAAAATTTCCCGGACGCCACCAAGCAGGGTAAGGGCAAAAGCAAATCCCAATCCCATGCCCAGCCCGTCGACGATGGAGCTCAGGGTATTATTCTTGCTGGCGAAGGCTTCGGCCCGACCCATTACAAGGCAGTTTACCACGATAAGTGGGATGAAAAGGCCCAGGGAATCATACAGGGCCGGCAGAAAAGCTTCCATCACCAGTTCTGTAATGGTTACAAAGGATGCGATCACCACAATAAAGGAAGGGATACGCACCTTAGAAGGGATAAAACCCTTAATCAATGACACCACAATGTTTGATGACAAAAGCACGAAGGTTGTGGCGAGCCCCATTCCAAGCCCGTTATATGCGGATGTGGTTACACCAAGGGCGGGGCACAAACCCAGGAGTAACACAAATACAGGGTTGTCTTTTACAAAGCCTTTGCTGAAATTTTGTAACTGTCCCATAGGTTATTCCTTTTCCATGTTAATGATGCTGGCCTGATTCTCTTTAAAGGTTTGAAATGCCCTGTCAATAGCGTCACAATAAGCACGTGCTGTAATGGTAGCCGCGGTAATGTTGTCTATGTCACCACCATCAGCCTGTACTTTCAAGGTGTTTTCACGCGGGTCAAAGCCCTGAAACTGATCACTCCAGTCGGATTTATCTTTTTCAATTTTATCTCCCAGGCCAGGGGTTTCGGCATGTTCAAGATGGACCACGTCAATAATCTGTCCATCAGGCTGAAAGCCTACCATAGCCCTGATACGTCCGCTATAACCCATTCCGGTGTATGTAGCAACGGCTATCCCCACAAGTTCTCCATCTTTGTAGGCCATGTTAAACTGTAACGAGTCGCTTCCTGTTGGAGGCATAAAACTACGTTCCTCCAGATCATCAAACTCCGGAAGCACCATGCTGATAGCTTCCTGGCGGGCAGCCTCCCGTGCTCTTTCGATAGGCTCTTTAGTAAGATTATAAATGGTTGCAAGCGTAAAGGATGCTGCAGCTGCAACGATAATCAGCGTCAAAACCATATTGCTGAATGTCGATTCTCTCTTAGCCATTTTTTACCTCCTCCCCAAATCTTTTAGGTTTCATGCCCCGGTTGATGAGCGGCACAAAAGCGTTCATGATCAAAATGGAAAATGCCACACCCTCCGGGTAGGCTCCAAAAAACCTGATGATGACGGTCAGCAGGCCACAGCCCACACCAAATATGATCATCCCCCAGGGTGCCATAGGACTGGTAGTATAATCGGTAGCCATATAAATGGCACCAAGCATAAGACCACCACTGAGTAACTGAAATACCGGGTCAGGATAAACCTCCGGATTGATCAGCCAGAAAATCCCGGCGAAGATCGCAGCAGATCCTATAAAAGCTATTGGAATGTGCCAGCTGATAATCTTCTTCACCAGCATGTAAATTCCACCAAGGATGATAGCAATGGCAGATATTTCGCCCATCGAGCCGCCCATGTTTCCCAGCATCAGGTTTCCATATTCAGGCAACTCTGGCATGATCTCCGATACTGTTCTGCTTTGCATAATGCCATCCTTGAGTTTTGTCAGCGGTGTAGGCCCTGTGACCACATCTGCAAATCTGGTGGGAAATGCACCAGGTTGTGGATAGGTGGTCATTTGTACGGGGAATGAGATCATCAGAAAAACCCTTCCGACCAATGCGGGGTTAAAAGGATTTTTGCCAAGACCACCAAAGGTCATTTTACCCATCCCGATGGCTACAGCAGATCCAATCACCATGAGCCCCAGAGGCAAATTCGCCGGCACATTGAAAGCAAGCAGCAAGCCGGTTATGATTGCCGAACCGTCGAATATGGTAACAGGGCCTTTGATAAGGTACTTCTGAATGATAAATTCAAAAAACATGCAGGACACTATGGCAGTGAGGGTAATCACAACAGCAGGAAGTCCGAAAAAATAAAATGACACCAGCATGGCCGGTATAAGCGAAAAAATCACACCATACATCAGATTACTCACTGACTCCTTTGCATGATAATGTGGTGATCCCGATACGGTTAGTATGTTCATGTGTTTATAATTTTGTCAAAAAGTCAAAATGGCTGAATGCCGAAACGTCAAACCTCTTATTTCTTACCGTCTAAGCACTTCTTTCGCGAATCATTTTACCCACATTCGCTTTGCCTACCCTGATATGATCCAGCAGGGGCTTAGCTGAAGGGCAGATGTACAGGCACGAGCCGCATTCCATACAGTCCATTATTCGCTCATCCTCACACTCCTCCAGGCGTTGCTTATCTGCGAGCGGTGCCAGCAGGTAGGGTTCCAGGCCCATGGGACAGATGGTAACGCACCTGGCACAGCGGATACAGTTTTGTTCGGCCGGCCTGGGTGTTTCCTTTTTGGTAAAGAGCAGGATTCCCGAAGTTCCTTTTGTAACAGGTACACTAAGGTCACTCAGTGCCTTGCCCATCATGGGGCCCCCGTTAACTACCTTGCCGGTATCATCGGGCACTCCGCCGGCTGCTTCTATTAGTTCGGATACAGGTGTTCCTATGCGAACCATAAAATTTGATGGCTTTTTCACAGAGCTTCCTGAGACTGTTACTACGCGCTCTATAAGCGGTTTGTTCTTCTGTACGGCTTCATATACGGCCAGGGCAGTACCCACATTATGAACCACGCAGCCTACCTCAATGGGCAACTTGCCTGCGGGCACTTCCCTGTTGACCAGCGCCTTAATCAGTTGTTTTTCAGCACCCTGTGGGTATTTCACCTCCAGGGCCTGCACACTTACACCTGTATAATCGTTTGCCAGCCTGGTGAGATGGCTTAAGGCATCCGGCTTGTTATTCTCAACGCCAATAATGGCCTTTTCCACACCCAGGGCTTTCATCTGAAGCTGAATGCCCACCATGATCTCCTCCCCTTTTTCAAGCATGAGCCTATGGTCGGCGGTGAGGCAAGGCTCACATTCCACCCCGTTAATGATCAGATATTCAGCAGTTTTTCCCTTGGGCACATTTAGTTTTACGTGGGATGGAAACGTGGCACCACCCAAGCCAACCACACCCGCCGCATGAACCTTTTCCATAATCTCTTTTGGATCCAGGCTGAAATCTTTAAGCAGGCTCTCATCCCTGTCTATGCCGTCAGCCCACTCATCGCCTTCCACATCAATAATAATGGCCTTTTTGCGATACCCTGAGGCATCGATAACGGCATCAACTTTTTTTACCTTCCCGGATACAGAAGAATGAATGTGTGCCGAAATGAAGGCTTCGCCCTTGGCAATAAGCTGTCCGGTTTTTACTACATCTCCCCTGGTTACAACTGGTTGCGCAGGCACACCCAGATGTTGTGACAATGGGATAGCCACCGTTTTGGGTGGATCAAGCCGCTCAATGGACTGTTTTTCCGCTAACTTGTTTTCCGGAGGGTGAACACCCCCCATGGTAAAAGTTTTCAATCGTGGCATCTATTTTTACTCTTCAGGGTTACTAATTACTGGCTTCTGCTTCTTTTTCCGCCTTTTTCTTCCTTGGCGGGAAATTCAGTTCATGGATGGCGCTGGTAGGACATACCGGCGGGCACTTGCGGCAAAGCGTACACTTTTCATGGTCAATGTAGGCCAGGTTGTTTTCCAGCGTGATGGCATCAAACTTACATTCCTTTACACATTTTCCGCATCCAATACAAGCTACCTTACAGTTCTTACGGGCTACGCCACCCTTCTCCTCGTTGATGCACGACACAAAAATGCGCCGGTTCTTTTTGCCTTTTTTGCGCATCTCGATGATGTTTCGTGGGCATTCTTTTACACAGGCTTCGCAAGCCACACATTTATCATCCAGAATAACAGGCAACCCTGTATCCTTATCCATGTACATGGCATCGAAGTTACATGCTTCCACGCAATCGCCACAACCAAGGCACCCGAAAGGGCACCCGCCTTCACCGGCAAACAGGCTGTGCGCAAACGCACAGGTCATGACACCTTCAAATTTTACTTTGGGAGGAGCAAGTTCCCGGGTGCCATGGCATCGCAATACTGCAATCATTGGTGTTGACTCCCCGGCTTCCCAGCCCATGGCCTTAGCTATGTCCTGCATCACTTCATTACCACCGGGAGGACAACTGAAGCCTTCCAGACTTTCAGCCTTCACAATGGCCTCTGCCAGGGCGCGGCAGCCAGCAAGTCCGCAACCACCACAGTTAGCGCCTGGCAGCAACTCTTCCACCTCGTCAATACGGGGATCTTCAATGACTTTAAACTTCTGTGCCACCACAAACAATACGATGGCAGCCACACCACCTAAAGCACTAAGCGAAACTACTGAAAGGACCGTTATTTCATTGAAAAATTCGTTCACCGCTACAGATTTTGTTAGTGAATGAAGAAATTTAAATAGCCCAATTATGAGCGTTGTTAAGTGAATATCACCCAACAATGGGCAAAAATAGAAAACATAATGTAATCCACAGCCCTATTCAAATCATTTTTAAGACCCCCTATGAGCTTGATTTCATGGAGCTTATAAACTTATACGAATGAGGCAAAATGCCCATATGCTGATAATCAGACAGATAGAAAATAGTTTAGAATTACTCTAAATTTCTGAAAACTAAAAGCAAGATACTTGACCAGTATGTCCGGGATATTGTCAGGAGAGAGGACGGATAGAAAAGTGAAAGGTTTGACGGAGTTTTTGGCGGTAATGATAAAGCAAACCGTAATAAGGAACCATAAGCAACAGGGCAACCAGCGCAGAAAGCCCTTCGTTTCCGGTAGAATAAAACATCACAATCAGTGTTGTAAGAAGTATCAGGAAGGGCAACATATAGCCCATTAAAAGCGCCCGGTATCCAAGACCCCGGGAAAGGATCACTTCCACATGCTGGCCGGGATGGAAGTCATCGGGCTCAAAAGCTCCCTGAGACTTACGAAGATCCACCTCAACAGCTTTGTCAGTCGATTCGCCCATCCCACAATAACTATTCGCCTGGCACTTCCCGCAGGCCGCCTGGGATTCGATCCTGACCAGCACCTCATGACCTTTTACCTGCTCTACCACGCCGGGATGACAAATTTGCTGTGCATGCTTATTTCCCATGACACAAAGATACAAAAAGAGGAGGATGTGAAGATGAGAGGATAAGAGGATGTGAGGATGCGAGGATGAGACGGTGTGACGGTGAGAAAATGTAGCATATTATGTGCAAATGCACTACATTTGTATGGTATTTTGAAAATATGTCACAGAATCGATATAAGAGCAACCGCAACAGCTGACCCAACGTATTAAATTTTTGTATCCGTGTGGCGAAGCATCCGCGTCATCCGTGTTCCTTTTTATACTTTTTTACTGAAAAAACTACCTCATGAAGAAACAGATCTTATCCCTGGCTATTGTGCTTTCCCTGGCTGTGCTGGTTGCCATCAGCGGATGCCAAACATCAGAACATCAGAATCAAGAGGAAAGATACCTGATCATGCTATCCATGGACGGCTTCCGCTGGGATTATGCAGACCGGGTACCCACACCCAACCTGGATTACATTGCAGCAAACGGAGTAACCACCGAATATGTTAAACCGGCTTTCCCCAGCAATACCTTTCCCAATCATTACACGATGGCTACCGGCCTATATCCTGATAACCACGGGATTGTGAACAACAACTTTTACTGTCCTGAGCTCGACATGACATACAGCATGCGCGACAGGGAAGCTGTGGAAAATGGCATATTTTATGGTGGTGAGCCGATATGGGTCACGGCAGAGACACAAGGGATGACATCCGCCTCCTATTTTTGGGTCGGATCTGAAGCCCCGATTAAAGGCATTCAGCCTTCTTACTGGAAGGTCTATGATACCGGTCACCCTTTTGGCAGCAGGATAGATACCGTGGCACATTGGCTGCAACTGCCACTGGAAGAAAGACCACAGCTTATTACTTTTTACTTTCACGAACCCGACTCCCAGGGCCATCGTACCGGGCCCGAGAGCCCTGAAGTGGATGAAGTAGTTATGGAAATGGACAGCCTGGTGGGTGTGCTCCTTCAGCGCATCCGGGAACTACCTATTGCTGACAAAATTAACCTTATCGTCACCTCCGACCACGGCATGACAGAAAGAAGTCCTGACAGATATGTGGATGTCGGGCAATATGTTGACCGCGACTGGCTCGACATCTCCTTCGGATATAATCCGCTCATGTTCTGGCGACCCAAGGAAGGAATGACAGACACTATATACGATCTCATGAAAGATGTGGAAAACCTTTATATCTGGCGCGCCGGCGAATTGCCTGAGCGATTGAATTTCGGGCATAACCCACGCACACTTGACCTCATTGTACTGGCCGACTCCACATGGAATATTGGATGGGGCGAGGCAGAAGAGCGTTTTTATACCGGTGGCGGACATGGCTGGGATAATGCCAAAAAAGATTTGCATACCATCTTTTATGCTATGGGGCCCGCTTTTAAGGAGGGTCATGTGCATGATCCCTTTGAACTTGTCGATCTATATCCGCTAATTACCAGGATCATGGGTCTGGATCCGGCTCCTGTTGACGGCAAATTGGAGCGTGTTGAAGGCATGCTAAAATGAACCGGGCTATGCCAGTTTCAATGACACA
>SLEW01000237.1 GCA_007124575.1 Bacteroidales bacterium
ACACTAAACAGCAATTAAAAAAATACATCACTATTACATCATTCAAAAATTTTAATTCACTATAGATACATCATTTTTATTTTCAAAATCCAAACCAAGGAAGAGCGAGCCTTAACTTCTGCACTTTTAAAATATTTATTTCCGACACATATTATGATAAGGGAGAAAAACAACTACCAGAATGGGGCGTACAGGTAATTTGGCATGAAAAGCTAAAAATATAGAACTATTCTTTGTGGCTTCAGCAGCTGTAAAACATCGGCAGTAGCAGTAGCCACCAGGGGCCGTAGGAGCATAACCCTCAGAGGTAATGATATTTAAGGCACACAAAAAATAATCCACCTTCTAAGAAGATGGATTATTTATTGTAACCAAAAACAAAGTATAGAGAAAACAAAGTATCCCGGATACAGATACCGGGATACTTTGGCAGCATTGTTTACTTGATCAGCATCATGCTGTTGGTTGCCGAGTACGTGTTATGTACGCCATTAACTAACAGTCGGTAGTAGTAAATGCCAGGTCCCATAAGGTCGGTACTGCTGACTTGTACTTCATGAACTCCTGCAGCCTGATCCTCATCAACGAGGGTTTTAACGATCTGCCCCATATTGTTGTAAACTACCATTTGAACCTCTGCATTTTCAGGAAGTTCGTATCTGATGGTAGTTGTGTAGTCAAACGGGTTGGGGAAGCTTGCCACATTGATGGTACTTGCGTCAGGATCTTCAACACTGACCGGGTCAGTAGAGAGTGCGACGGTTGAGAGTTCTACTCCTTCAACAACCATTGCTTTGGTATCAGCAAACTCAGTGAAAGCATTCAGCGTAAAGAGTTCGGTTTCGGGATCAACATGATCCAGTAAGCGAACGGTAATGTATGCTATATCGCTGCCTGCTTCATAATGTGCACCATCGAGGCTTGCCCATGCTACCCTCAGCAAACCTGTATCGTTATCGAAATGCGCATCGTCGCCGAAGCTTGTTCCGGTAATCTCTACAAGATCGTTGCGATAGTCAATACCAAGGCTGATAGCACCAAAGTGTGCATGATCGGTTATACTTAACGGAATGGTAATCTCTTCGCCAATGCTTACATTTATCATTCCTTTAACAAGCAGCTGAACGTCGGAATCACCTTTCCATTCACCATACAGCGGACGGTAGCTTGAATTGATATCACCAACTGAATTGTAATAGATATTCAGGTAGCGCATTCCTTCATCCTGCCAGCCCACAATCTCTTGCAGATCTTGCTTGTAGTAATGTTCTTTTGCCAGTGTACTCCAATTGTAATTGTCATTGCCCTGGTAGAAGAAGTATGAAGGATATGGTTTGTCAAGATCGCCGAAAATATGGTTGGTGTTGAAATCTACACCATCAACAAAGATACCTGCAACGGAGAAGTTGGGTTTGTTGTTGGGGAATTTCTCAATGGCACCAATAACGCGGCGGCTCGTAAGGAGTGCATCGAGGTCAGTGATTGGCTGACCAGGATTATCCAAAACGCTTGCGTTAACGTCTGCTACGGAGATGTTGAAGTTTGCAGCATACCATCCGGGAGCTCCGGACCCATACAATACATTACCATCGTCATAATTTGGTGGTACAATATGCGACATGTTCAAAGGATTGTTTTCAACCATATCGTAGATCAGCAGGACGTCGGTGGCGTTAACGGCATCTGATCCGGGCGGGCTCCAGTTATACCATGTCCAGCTCTTACCGAGTACGCCAAAAGTACCGTCTTCTGTCCAATCACCATCGTCAAATTCGTCAAAGTATCCACCATCCCAAACAAGAACAGCATATTCAGCAGCCGGGTTGAGGTTGTATTCGAATGCAAAGGCTGCAGCATAAGTTATATCGTATGGATAATCAGTATAATGTGCAGCAAATACTTCGTTATCTTCTTCGAGTCCGTAAAACTCTTTCACTTTCACAGCTTCAACGGCATCATAGTATGGATGATGATTTTCATTGTCGAAATCAGCATCTACCAGTGACACATAGAAAAAGTCGGGTACGAACATACCATCATGATTTGTTTCAAATGGTGATGGCATTGGGTCTTCGAATTCGTTGTAGTATTTAACCTGACCGGCGAAGCGGTTCAGTATGATCATCGATTATTTCTTAACTTAGAAACTAAAAAACTTAGTAAAACCTGAATGTTCTTGTTTATTAAATAACTTACCTTTGCGCATTACGCAAACTCGCATGGCATGGCTAGCCGGAAAGGTATCAATTTTAAAGTCATCATTAAGTTTCTGGGGATTCTGCTGATTTTGCTCGCAGCATTCATGCTGTTGTCACTCACCTGGTCTCTGTATTATCATGAAACAGCCTCGGTACGTGCTTTTCTTCTCAGTAGCGTTTTAACTGCTGCCACAGGATTCCTTTTTTACATTGCCGGATTAAAACACGATCACCGGAACATAAGGAAAAAAGAAGGCTACCTGATCGTGACCCTGACCTGGGTCTCCATCTCCCTTTTTGGCGCGTTGCCGTCATGGATCGCCGGTGCCATCCCAAGCTATACCGATGCCTTTTTTGAAACCATGTCGGGATTCACCACCACCGGGGCCACCATTCTCGAAGACATTGAAGCCGTGGACAAGGGACTCCTGTTCTGGCGAAGCACCACGCACTGGCTGGGAGGCATGGGGATCATCGTCCTTACCCTCGCCATATTGCCCATCCTGGGTGTGGGAGGCATGCAGCTTTTCGTAGCCGAATCACCTGGAACCACCCCACAGAGGCTTCACCCCCGCATCAAGCAGACAGCAACCCGCTTGTGGGGCATCTATGTTGGTCTGACCGCGACCCAAACGCTTTTGCTGATGGCAGGCGGGATGAGTTTTTTCCACAGCATCAACCACGCTTTCAGCACGCTGGCCACAGGGGGATTTTCCACACAAAACGACAGCATTGCAGGTTACTCCCCATTTATTCAATATGTCATCATCTTTTTTATGATCATGGCAGGAATCAGCTTTGCCCTGCACTACTACCTTTTAAAAGGCCAGTTCAGGAAAGTAACAGGAAATGAAGAGCTGCGTTTTTATTTTTCCATCATTGGGATATTCACCCTGATCCTCACAGCAGGGATTTTCATTACCCAGCAAACCGGGGTTGAAGAAGCATTCCGCAACAGCCTTTTCCAAACTGTAGCCATCGCTACAACTACCGGATTTATCACAGCAGACTACCTCCAGTGGAGCAATTTTCTCTGGTTTCTCATATTCTTGCTGATGTTTACCGGGGGATGCATCGGATCCACTGGTGGCGGACTGAAAATGATCCGTGTACTGGTACTTGTCAAAAACACCCGGATGGAGCTCAAACGCCTGATTCATCCTATGGCGGTCATTCCGGTCAGGTTAGACCGCCGGGTAATTCCCCAACACATCATTACAAACTTCCTGGCTTTCTTTCTATTGTATATATTGCTGTTTTTTATTGGAGCCGCGATCATGAGTTTTTTCGATTTAGATTTTGAATCATCCATCGGCGCATCCATCGCTACACTCGGAAATATCGGTCCCGCAATAGGTAGCTTGGGCCCCGTCGATAACTACGCGCATGTGCCGCAGGTGGGTAAGTGGATCCTCAGCTTTTTCATGCTGCTTGGCCGCCTGGAGATCTTCACCGTCCTGCTGCTGTTTTCTCCCAGTTTTTGGAAGAAATAATAAATTACACGTTCTCAAAAGAGGTTGGAGTTGAAAATCTTAGCGAAACACCGATACGCTTGAGCATTGGTTCACCGGGCTGGGGCTGCCTGTTCACGTCCCGGATATGCCGGTACATCAAATCGTTGTTTACCCGAACCCCACCTGCAGCAACATATATGTATCAGCGGAAGGCAAAGGCTTTGAAGAAGGATTCTCCATCAAAATCTTAGACCATCAAGGTAAAGTTATTAAGCACATCGAACGGGCTTCCATACATGAGGATCTGCTCATAGACCTTTCGCCGCACCCCAATGGCGTGTATGTCTTAAAAGCCATTGGGCACAATGCCACGTTTCAAAAAAAGGTGGTGAAAACGGCAAGATAAGTTTGCGGCAAACCGGAATCATGAGGAAATAGGACCTGCGCCCATGCACTCATCATCGCTGTACCAAACGGCAAACTGACCCGCGGCAACACCCATTTGTTCATTTTCAAACAATATATATAGCCCTTTGTCACGCATGATCAATCTTACCGGAAATAATGGCTGGCGGTAACGTATCCTTAACTGGCATGAAACATGGCTGCCGGGAAGCAATTTCAAGTCTTCCCGAATCCAGTGGACCTCGCCGGCAGGAACAAATATCCCTTTTCGTAAAAGTGCGGGATGATCTTGTCCCATCCCCACATATACAATGTTTTCTTTTACATCGGTGCCCAGGACATATAAGGGCTGGGGAGTTCCTCCGACGTTGAGCCCTTTTCGTTGTCCGATAGTATAATAATAAGCCCCGTCGTGCTGACCAACAACCTGTCCGCGTGTGGCGTCAAAACGGATGGGTGAACACATTTCATCAAGCTCATTGTCATTCATTGTGTTCCATTCAGCCGGATCCTTCAAAGAGGGTTTGTCTTTTAAGATCGCCGGATCATCTGCCTCAAGCCGGATGATGTTTCCTTTTTTCGGCTTCAGTTGCTGTTGCAGAAAGTCGGGCAAACGCACCTTCCCCACAAAGCACAAACCCTGACTGTCTTTTTTTTCTGCAGTCGTAAACCCTTGTTCAGAGGCCATCTTCCTGACCTCATCCTTTCGAAGTTCGCCCAGTGGAAATAAGGCCTTCTGAAGCTGATAGCGGTTCAGTTGACAAAGAAAGTAACTTTGATCCTTGTTGCCATCAACTCCCGAAAGAAGGGAATAAACCTCTTGGCCGTCAATCTCCTGAACACTTTTCCTGGCATAGTGGCCGGTTGCGACATAATCTGCATCCAGCTTTTCCGCTACCTGCAAAAACTCCTTGAACTTGATCTCTCTGTTACATAATACATCCGGATTCGGAGTTACGCCGGCTGCATAATTTTTAAACATGTAGTCGACAATCCGCTTGCGATACACCTCGCTAAAATCGAACGTATAAAAAGGGATTCCCAACTGCTCAGCCACCATCCTGGCATCGTCGATGTCCTCTGTCCACGGACACTGATTGCTGATGGTTAAAGAAGTGTCATGCCAGTTTTTCATAAATGCGGCAATCACCTCATAACCCTGCTGCTGGAGCAGGTATGCAGCCACCGAGCTATCCACTCCACCTGAAAGGCCAACCATGACACGCCTTTTCTTCACTTGATTATTTTTCGTTACGTTCAACATCCAAGCAACCCCCAGGTTGATTCAACAAAGGGGCAGAATAAACATCACACAGGAGGTGCTGTTTTTAGTAAATGAAACAGCATAACTCCGGAAATGTTGCGCTGTTTTTTTAATGATCCGGCTGTCCTCAATATGGATGGGTGCATCATCCTGGTTGCTCCCTGATGATTGACCCTGCAGTGGCTCATCGAAAATCCACTGGGCTAAAGCAGTTAAGCCACAACCATTGATGAGTTTTCAGCAGGCATTGTATAAGGCTTTGCGCTTGTCGGTTTAAATATTTTGTTTATTTCTTGGTTTATGATCATATGTTCTTTATATTTGTAATGAACAATTGATCATAATGTCTATGTCACCACGAAGAAAAATACTGAGAAAGCTAACTTCCCCCCCGCCAATCAAAGGGTTCAGGCCATTTGGCGGAGATAAACCGGGCTCAGATCATTCAGAAAGCATTGTATTGAGCTTTGAAGAATACGAAGCCATGCGCCTGTGCGATCACGAAATGCTAAACCATCATAGTGCATCGGTGGCCATGGGTGTATCGCGGCCAACCTTTACCCGCATCTATGCCAGCGTCCGAAAAAAGGTAGCCAGGGCTTTTGTGGAGGCGAAAAAAATTTCGATCGAAGGGGGAAAGATTTATTACGACAGCGATTGGTATACCTGTTCGGGCTGCCGATGTATTTTTAACAATCCGGACAAAGACAAAGCTGTTGAGCACTGTCCATTATGTGGCAACGATGCCGTGGCTCAACTTCACGACGACAGTCAGTCGATCGGAAAAAGGCACAGGAAGTGCCGTAACACCCGTTTGGGGCCATACTCCAAATGCGAATCAAATGATCAGTTTCAAACATCCAACATCCAAAATTCATTAAAATGAAAACCGCCATTGCATCAACAGGAAACACATTGGAGTCAAAAGTGGACAGACGTTTTGGACGCTGCTCATACTTCGTCATATATGATGATGAAACCGGATCAATGGATTTCACCCCCAATCCGCACAAAGATGATGAAGAAGGGGCTGGTCCGGCAGCTGTTCAGCTGGTTGTTTCCAAACAGGCAGACCAGATCGTATCCGGTGAATTTGGTATCAAGATCAAGCCTTTGCTTGACAGTCAACGTATCCGGATGATTGTTATTCAGGAAGAAGATAAGAAAATCAGTGAAGTCATCGAATTGTTAAACCACAAAAAATCAAAGTGATGCCACGTTTAGACAAAACAGGTCCCCAAGGAAAAGGCCCAATTACCGGCAGAGGGCTGGGACAATGCAAAGAAAATGCCAGGAAAGAGAACAAAGATCAACTTGGCCAGGGCATGGCCTTGCGTCGCCGTGTCGGCGGTGGCAAAGGACAGGGCAAACGGCTCAGGAACGGAATATAATTTAAAGATGTGCAAATGTGACAATGTGAAAATTTGGAAATGATCATTGAAAGCCGGAAGAAAGGCTGTATAGACCGGACTTGACCGGCCTGCATTTCTTATTCAGTAAGCATTGCAGGGACGGCACCTGGACCGTCAGCCCCCGTAACCATGAACCAGCAATTAGTAACCAGTAATTGATAAAAAAAATGAAAAAAATAGCCATTCCAATAGACAAAGGTGCGCTCAGCCTGCATTTCGGGCACTGCGAAGCATTTGCCATCGTGGAAGTCAATGACGGCAAAGTCTTAAATACTTTTAAAGTAACTCCGCCGGAACATGTCCCCGGCCTTTATCCCAAATGGATTGCTGGAATGGGAGTTAATGATGTAATTGCAGGAGGAATGGGGCATAAAGCAATTGCCTTGTTTAACCAACATCAAATCAACGTTTTCCTCGGTGCACCCGCAAAATCACCAGAAGCCATCGCTGATGAATTCCTCAGCGGAAAACTCACCCTGAATGCAAACCCCTGTAGCCACGAAGGCCTGCATGGATGCCACGGTTGATGTGAAGATGTACAAATTGTAATGACAGGGC
>SLEW01000295.1 GCA_007124575.1 Bacteroidales bacterium
ATTTTTTATAATTCTTAACGAATCGGTACCCAAAACACATTGCAGCATGCTTTCATTTGACCGGACAAACTCCAGGGCTGCATCCTGATCAGGGTAGAATGTATAGTGGATGACACCCACAGGGGAGGCCAGCACCGGGGTTTCCCGCAGCAGGAAGAAGTCATGGTCCTGATAAGGCATGGCACTGGTCTTTAAATAGGCCTGCTGGTAACGTAAATTGTTCATGTAAGCCTCGGTCTTTTCTACATAACGGTATTGTTTCCATGCTTTTGCAAACATCCCGGTGTCATATCCGGCAGGAAGCAAAAGGCAGGTCACGTTCCTGCAGCCCAGGCCATGATATGCAAAGACATCCTCGCCCAGGGCGTTAAGTTCTCCGGGAGATTCCTGGCCGGTCAGTATGGCGGCAGAATTTCTGTTTTTTCTTATGATATGCGGAAGGTGTCCGTAATGCCATGAAAAATACCTGGCCGTATTATCGCTTCCGGTAGCTATCACGGCATCCGCTTCCTTTATTTCATCAGCAAACATAATCCGTTCTTTATACCAGGGATCTCTTCCACCAAGGATATCTGCCACTGCCCTGGGAAGATATGCATCCTGCGAGGAGCATCTTGCCAGCAAGTAGTGGCCTGAGACCAGCACGGACAGCATGTCGTGAAAACCCACCAGCGGAATGTTGCCGGCCATGATTACCCCGATCTTTTTCTGACTGGCGGGTAACGGAATGTCAGGGTGGTTGCTGAGCCACCGTTTCAGGTTTGCCGGCTTGAGCATTTGACCCAGTGATGCCAGCGATCTTGCTGTTTCACGGGGCGTAAACCATGGGTTGTGCCTGTGACTTTCATGTGCCGCTGCGATAAGCAGCTTAATATTCCTGTCGTCAGTTACTTCCGAACGCATTAAGCAATCTGCGGTTTGGGAGAATATCTCACCCAAAGCAAAAAGGCACTCCATGCGTGTTTTCAAGCCTGGCTGCATAAGCCTGTTTTTTTTGTAAAGATAGCATATCCTGATTAGCAAGAAAAGGTATAATTTTACGTTTGCATTCATGATAATGTTTGACAAAAGGGCAAATTGTTGGAAATATGTACAAACACTCCTGTTTAATTGCTGTGCTTGTAATGCTGCAACTGACTCAGTCATATGGCATTGGCTCAGCAGATAGTTTATACTTCAGTAATGCCGAGGATACGCTGGCAATGATGGCAGGCCGGATACCAGAAGCACCTGATGATAAGGGAAGAATGCAGAACCATCATGCTTTTGCTGACTACTTTGAAGAGGTGCTTAAACATGATGACGCTTTTTCTTACCCTTTTGATTCGCTGCCAACAGTCTCTCTCCTTTACGCCCCTGACAATACCTTTCGTATCGCCACCTGGTATGTGCCATTGTCGGGACAGAGGTTTTATTATGCAGGTTTTGTGCAATTGCCCCCTGCTGATAATGCCCCCCCGGAGGTTATTTCGTTGCAGGATGCCACAGGCGGCATCAACGGGAAAGAAGCCGGCCAGCTTGGTGTTGAATCATGGTATGGCGCCTATTACTATGAGGTTATTCAGGCAGACGGCATGGATCATTATATCCTCCTGGGCTGGAAAGGAGACAACCCACACTCCCGCCTGCGGGTGATAGAACCATTTTCAATCCAGGATGGGGTTCCGGCTTTTGGACAGCAGGTATTTGGTGAACCCTGGGATGATAAATGGCGTGTGGTGTTTGAATATTCAGCCAGGGTATCCATGAGCCTGGTATTTGAGGAGGACCGCGTAAGAACCAGTGCAGGAGTATTTCCCATGATCGTTTTTGACCGGCTTGAACCATCACATCGCAGCCTTCAGGGCCATTACAGGTTTTACAAGCCCGAGGTGAACATTTTTGATGGATTATATTTCGACGGCAGCATCTGGAGGTTTGTGGGAGATGTGGATGTGAGGATGCCTGAACAGTAGAAACAGCGTTCCATTTATTTCGCGTTTTCCTTTCCTTAGTGGTTTAATTTTACCATCTTTGTAGCATAATTCGAAAAAAAGTTGCATCTTGCAGCCAGATTTTCACTAAATCATTTTTCGTTCAATTTCTGGACATTATACAAACTCCTTAGTGGTTTCGGCCAAAGAACGGCTGATAAGGAGCGGAAAGCATTTTCATTTTTTCAAACACATATATTCACCCCAAAAAACACCAAGTCATGAAAAAACATAATTTTAGTGCCGGACCGTCAATCTTAGCGCAAGAAGTGATCGAAAACACCGCGAAGGCGGTGCAGGATCTTAATGGAAATGGACTTTCTGTGATGGAGATCTCGCATCGCAGCAAGGATTTCCAGGCTGTCATGGATGAAACAGTGGCCCTGTTCAGGGAGCTTCTGGATATTCCGGCCAACTATCACGTTTTGTTCGTGGGAGGAGGTGCCAGCATGCAGTTTTGCATGGTGCCCTTCAATCTGATGAAGAAGAAGGCTGCTTACCTGGAAACAGGCACCTGGGCCAAAAAAGCCGTTAAAGAAGCCAAGGCATTTGGCGAAGTGGACGTGGTTGGATCGTCAGCCGACAAGAACTTCAACTACATCCCTAAAGGCTTTACCATACCTGAGGATGCCGACTATTTCCACATTACCACCAACAATACCATCTTCGGTACGGAGATACATGTGGATTATGACAGCCCCGTGCCGATGGTGGCTGACATGAGCTCCGACATCTTCAGTCGCCCCGTAGACATATCAAAATATGGCATCATTTACGGGGGAGCTCAGAAGAACCTGGGACCCGCAGGAGTTACCTTTGTCATTATTCGCGATGACATCCTGGGCAAGACAGACAGGCACATTCCCACCATGCTTGATTATAACACGCACATCGACAAGGGCTCGATGTTCAACACGCCACCCTGCCTGCCAATTTATGCATGCATGGAAACTCTTCGCTGGCTCAAGAAGCTTGGTGGGGTAAAGGTGATGCAGAAAATGAACCAGGAAAAGGCCGATATGCTCTACAACGAGATCGAACGTAATAAGCTGTTTGTTGGCTCAGCTGAAAAAGACAGCCGTTCCCTGATGAATATCTGCTTTGTTATGAATGACAAGTACCAGGATCTGGAAAAAGAATTCCTGGATCACGCCACCGCAAAAGGAATGGTTGGCCTTAAAGGCCATCGTTCCGTGGGAGGTTTCCGTGCTTCCACATACAATGCCCTTCCCAAAGAGAGCGTGGAGGCATTAATTGATGTGATGCAGGATTTTGAGAAAAAGCATGCCTGATAAGGCTTTTGCCGGATATTTTAACCGGAAATCCGATATCAGATCCTTTCCCCGGCTGCTTATGCGGCAGGGGAAAGGCTTATTATAAACCCTAAAAGATACGTGTTATGAAAAAAGTATTGATAGCTACCGTGAAGCCTTTTGCCCCTGCCGCGGTGGAAGGCATCAAAGAAGTCCTCGACAAGGCAGGTTATGAAATGGTTCTGCTGGAGAAATATGAATCTCCGGACGATTGGAAAAAAGCAGCAGCCGATGTCGATGCCATGATCATCCGCAGCGACAAAGCTACCCAGGATATCATTGAGGCAGCCTCTAACCTTAAAATCATTGTAAGGGCCGGTGCCGGATATGACAATGTGGACCTGGATGCCTGCAATAAGAAAGGCGTAGTGGCCATGAACACACCTGGCCAGAATTCCAACGCGGTGGCAGAGCTTGCCTTTGGCATGATGCTCTACCATGTAAGAAAAGGTTTTGACGGCACTTCAGGCACGGAGCTGCGCGGAAAAAAACTTGGCATCCATGCTTACGGCAATGTCGGAAAATTTGTCGCCGAAATCGCAAAGGGCTTTGGCATGGAACTGTATGCCTTTGATCCATTTGTTGACAACAAGGATATTGAAAAGGCCGGCATCAAGCCCTTGAGCAGTGAACAGGAACTGTACAAGACCTGCGACTTTATTTCACTGCACATCCCATCCAATGAAAAGACAAAGAAGTCTATTGGCTATGACCTGCTTTCGCTGATGCCCAAAAAAGGCGCTTTGGTGAATACCGCCAGGAAAGAAGTTATCGACGAAGAAGGGCTTTTAAAACTTATGGCCGAAAGAGATGATTTTGCTTATCTTTCGGATGTGGCCCCCGACTGCCGCGAGGAAATGGAAAACAAATTCCCGGGCCGCTACGTCTTTACCGCCAAGAAGATGGGTGCACAAACTGCAGAAGCAAATATCAATGCGGGCATTGCTGCAGCCACACAAATTGTAAACTACCTTGAAAAGGGAGATACAACTTTCCAGGTTAACAAATAACTTGTAAAACGGGGAAGCGCTGGCACGTTATTACTATGTCCCGGCGTTTCCTTCTTATAATCAGAAATGATGTTGCCGATCCCTGCGATCGATAATCTTGATGTGTAACCAATTTAATAAGCGAAAGAAATGGCAATACTAAAACCATTCAGGGGATATCGCCCCCCACAGCATATTGCGAAGCAACTGGCCTCAAGGCCTTATGATGTTTTGAACAGTGAAGAGGCACGCAAAGAGGCAGGTGACAACCCGTATTCCTTCCTGCGCGTGGTGAAACCCGAAATTGAACTGCCAGAAGGCACAGACCTGTATTCGCAGCAAGTATATGATAAAGCAAAAGAGAACTTCCTGAAGTTTATCAGCAAAGGCTACCTGGTGCGTGACGAGAAACCCAACTATTATGTATATGCGCAGACCTGGGGAAAGAAAACCCAATATGGCATTGTAGGATGCGCTGGCGTGGAAGATTACATCAACGACCGCATTAAGAAACATGAACTTACCCGTCCGGATAAAGAGGAAGACCGGATGAAGCATGTGCGTGTGACAAACGCAAATGCCGAGCCTGTTTTCTTTACTTATCCCAAGAAAGAAGAGGTTGATGAGATCGTTGCAGAAACGGTAAAAGCGCCGGCCGTATATGACTTTGTCGCGGATGATGGCTTTGGACATCATTTCTGGGTAATCGACGATAAGCAACTCATCGAAAAACTGGAAAAGCTATTTGCTGACGTTCCTGCCTTTTATGTGGCAGACGGACATCATCGTACTGCTGCCGCTGCATTGGTTGGCAAGGAGAAAAAGGAAAACAATCCAAACCATACCGGCAATGAGCCTTATAACTTTTTTATGGCGGTGCTTTTCCCCGACGACCAACTTACCATCATCGACTACAACAGGGTGGTAAAAGACCTGAATGGATTGAGCAAGGAGGATTTTGTTGAAAAACTCAAGGCCGACTTTGATATTAAAAATAAAGGCCCTGAAGAATATAAGCCTGACGAATTGCATGAAATGAGTATGTACCTTGATGGCGAGTGGTATGCCATGAAGGCTAAATCACATACTTATGATGATAATGATCCTATCGGTGTGCTGGATGTGACGATCCTTTCAAAATCTGTGCTGGAACCCTTGCTGGGCATAAAAAACCTTCGTACTGATAAACGCATTGATTTTGTTGGTGGTATCCGCGGACTAAAGGAGCTGAAGCGCCGTGTTGACAGTGGCGAGATGAAGGTGGCCTTTGCATTGCACCCTGTAACGATGGAGCAGCTGATGGACATTGCAGATACCGGCAATATCATGCCTCCAAAGACGACCTGGTTCGAGCCAAAGCTGCGCAGTGGCCTGGTGGTGAACTCACTCGATTAAAATTAATGGTACTGAACGTCAAAACTTTATTAAAAAAGTTTGGGATTCAATTTTTTTTGTTATTTTTGCAGTCCTGAAAAAAAGGGATTCAACAAAGAAAAAGTAACAGAACAATGCCGGACAGGTATAGCTTTTCCGGCGGGAACAATTAAAAAAACAGACTGATGAAGAAAGATATCCACCCGAAGAACTATCGATTTGTTGTGTTCAAAGACTTGTCGAATGACTACAGCTTTCTCACAAGGTCAACAGCTGAAAGTAAAGATACCATGAAGTGGGAAGATGGAAACGAATATCCCCTGGTAAAACTGGAGATTTCCCATACTTCACATCCATTCTATACCGGCAAACAGCAGTTGGTTGATACAGCAGGACGTGTGGATAAGTTCAGGACAAAATACAAAAAGCATCTCAACAAGGAAAAATAGATGTTTTTTTTCTTGAAAACGGATAAAAAGCCCTCGCGAGAGGGCTTTTTTTGTTTATTTTTATCACGCTGATTTAATTGAGCAGGGAAGGAGAGGAATTATGTTGTATTATACATAGGTAGCATCCATTATTTATAAAATTTCTTCGTTATGAACTATATCCTCTTTGGCGCTAAAGCCCGTAATCATTTGTTGCCGTTCACATTTCTCAGGCCTTTGGCTGACATACGCGTGGGTATACTGACTATCAGGGAAAAATGGGAAGCCTTCCTTGGAAAGGAAACATCCACCCTTACAGAGCCTTACCTGGCAAAGAAATATCCCATGATAAAAGAAGCGGATAACATACTTATAAATGCCAGTGTGATGCCCGACGCTATCCTGCTTGAAGAAATTGCAGACCTCAAACACAACCAAACTTTGGTTGCCGGTGAAACATTGATTGCCCATCGCGTGCCCGATAATGATATCGGCAACATGGAGGCTGAGCTTCTTGAAGAGGTCGAACCCAAACATAGTCGCAGCCAAATCAACAAACTGTTTAATTTGTGGGATATCATCGTACTTAATGAAAGGCAGATACTTTCTGATTATGAGCTGATTACGAAAAACAGGAAAAGTCAGCCAATTCCCGGGCATGTGCAGGTTATCAATCCTGAAAATGTGTTTGTTGAAGAGGGTGCCAGGCTTGACCTTGCCATGATCAATGCCTCCAAAGGGCCCGTATACATTGGCAGGGATGCACACATCATGGATGGCGCCATAATAAAAGGCCCTGCTGGGGTAGGCGAGGGCTCAACTGTCCGCATGGGTGCCAAAATATACGGAGGTAGTGCCATAGGGCCGCAATGTAAAGTTGGAGGAGAAATGGAAGCCTCGGTTATTTTTGGCTATAGCAACAAAGCGCATGACGGTTTTCTTGGACACAGTGTTATCGGTGAATGGTGCAACATTGGTGCTGATACTAATACCAGCAACCTCAAGATCAATTATGACCAGATACGATTGTGGGATTATGCTGAAGAAAGCTTCGTTTATACAGGACAGACATTCTGCGGTACCTTCATGGGGGATCACACCAAATGCGGCATCAATACCATGTTCAACACAGGAACAGTGGTGGGAGTCAGCTCCCAGGTCTTTGGTGCAGGATTCATGAGAAACTTTA
>SLEW01000056.1 GCA_007124575.1 Bacteroidales bacterium
ATCCAGCCACCAGGGTCCATCAAGGAATACCGAGATGCGTCCGTTGTTGTTTTGGTAATTGCCCGCTTTCTCAATTGTTTCTGCCATCAGGCCCACTGCGACCAGCATGCTTAACAAAAACCAAATCATCCGGAGCTTTGCTCTTTTCATATACATACCCATAAGCTTCTTGATTAGGGAATCCAAATATTTCTGCTGGCAAAAATACGGAAAATCAGGCAATTTATCATAATGTATATGCTGATGGAATGCTTGATATCGTGAAGATTATAGCCTTTTCCGACAGGTTGTGCAAATCATCCTATCCGCTCTGTAAAATACCCGCTTAAATGGGGCAGAAACACCCGGTATGTCTGTAAAAAAAGCTTTTTCCGGCCTTTTGCCTGGCAGTAAGGCTAAATGGCCGTTTTTCCTAACGAATTTCCGGGAGTTTTATATATTTGTCCAGGAATGGTCTTTTGGCTTAGCGCTTTTAACACACACGACGATGATTATCTCATGGCGAGCTCTCCACGCATGAGCGGGACAGGCATCTGACCGAAATATAAAAATTACAAACCATGAAAAACATCTTTAGTGTTTTGATCTTTCTGCTGCTTGGCTTTTCGGTAAGCTGTGCCGAATCCCGTAATTTGGAAGAGGACGAGCTGGTTTCCTACATCCGCGACCGGGCGTACAACCTGGAGGATGCTTCCGATCTTGACCACATCCTTGCGGCAGCAGGAGACAGAAAGCTGGTGCTTATGGGTGAGGCAAGTCATGGCACCCGGGAGTATTACGCCTGGCGCGACAGCATCAGCAGGCGCCTTATAGCGGAACATGATTTCAGCTTTATCGCGGTGGAGGGTGACTGGGCCCGTTTGTTTGAGCTGAACCGTTATGTGAAGGATCTGCCTGGTGCCGCATCCAGTGCCCGGGAGGTTCTTATGGAGCTGGAACGCTGGCCCCTGTGGATGTGGGGTAACGAAGAGGTGGTAGCACTCGCGGAGTGGCTGCGCGATCATAATGATCATTTGCCCCTTGAGGAAAAGGTAGGTTTTTATGGCAAGGATGTATATGATGAGTGGAGTTCCCTCGACGAGGTGCTTGCCTTCCTGGAGGCGCACAACCGCGAATTACACCGGGAGGTGGAGTCCTATTATGATTGCCTTGGCCGGTATGGCCGCGACAGCTGGCAGTATGCTCAGAGTGTTGCCCGGGGTGCCCCTGATTGTGTTCTTCAGCTCGAAAACGCCGTGGATATTATCAGGGAACATGCCCATCTTTTTGATGACCTGCCGGACTATGAATATTTTTTTCTGAAGCAGAATGCCCTGGTGGTAAAACATGCTGAAAAGTTTTATCGCCTGTCGGTCGGCAGGCAGGATGCCAGCTCCTGGAACAGCCGGGTCAACTACATGAACCTTGCAGTGAATCGCTTGCTTGATTTTTATGGAGATGACGCCAAAGGTATCGTATGGGCGCATAACACCCATGTTGGTGATGCACGGTTTACCGAGATGCGGCATCGCGGCCAGGATAATATCGGTCAGCTTGCCAGGGTGGAACACGGCCCTGAGGAGGTATTTCTCATCGGGTTTACTACCCATTCGGGCACGGTACAGGCCGGAGCGGGCTGGGGACAGCAACGACAAAAAATGGAAGTGCCGGAAGCCCCTGACAACAGCATCGAAGGTATTTTTGCCCGGACAGGCCTGGATCGCTTTTCCTTGCTTTTTGATGATGAGGACCGCACACACCAGGCTTTTATGGAACCACTGGGCAATCGTGCGATAGGGGTGGTGTATAATCCTGTACAGGACAGACATCAGTATGTTCAAACTGTTGTGCCTATGCGCTATGATGCCGTGCTTTTTTTCCGGGAAACCGAAGCATTGACTCCATTAATCCCCTGATCTAAGGGCAAAAGGTCGAAATGTCGAAAGGTCCGGCCGTGGCAGATGTTTTCCGCATCAACCTCGAATCCCAAACTTTAAACTCTTTGCCCACCCAGAGGCTGTGCAAACTGGCGAACGCTTTCACCGGTAATTTCTTTGTCGCAAAGGATAGCCAGGCGTTCAATCACATTGCGAAGCTCTCTTACATTGCCTGTCCACTGAATAAGCTTAAGCTCTTCAAGAGCGTCATCGGTAAAGGCTTTGGGTGGCATATTCTGCTCATGGAGCACTTCGTCGAGGAAATGTTCAGCGAGCAAGGGGATGTCATCTGCTCTTTCGTTGAGGCTGGGTACATGGATGAGGATCACGCTGAGTCTGTGATAGAGGTCTTCTCTGAAGTTGCTTTTTTTTATTTCCTCCTGGATTTCCTTGTTGGTAGCTGCAACAACCCTTACATCTACAGGTATCTCTTTTTCTCCTCCCACGCGGGTGATCTTGTTTTCCTGGAGCGTACGCAGCACTTTGGCCTGGGCTGCATGGCTCATGTCGCCGATTTCATCAAGGAAGATGGTGCCTCCGCTGGCCAGCTCGAAGTTTCCTTTTTTCTGCTTGATCGCACTGGTAAAGGAGCCCTTTTCGTGGCCGAAAAGCTCGCTTTCGATGAGTTCAGAAGGGATGGCGGCACAGTTGACCTCTATGAAGGGGCCTTTTGCACGGTTGCTGAGCTCGTGGATCCATCGGGCTACAAGCTCCTTGCCTGATCCGCTCTGCCCCGTGATAAAGATCCGTGCATCGGTAGGTGCCACGCGCTCTATCATCTGCTTGATGCGCTGAATGGGCTCCGACTCTCCGATCATGTCATATGTTTTGCTCACCTTGCGCTTAAGAGCCTGGGTTTCTGTTACCAGCTGCTTCTTTTCGGTGGCATTGCGGATGGTAATAAGCAGGCGGTTGAGGTCCAATGGCTTGGAGATAAAGTCAAAAGCCCCCTTCTTAATGGCTTCTACAGCCGTATCTATGGTGCCGTGGCCTGATATCATCACCACCACAGCATCCGGCTCCCTTTCCTTGATCTTGTCAAGCAGTTCAATGCCATCCATTTGGGGCATCTTGATGTCACAAAGGATGACATCAAACGGGCCCAGCTCCATCTTATCAAGGGCCTCCAGGCCGTCTTCAGCCAGGATGACCTCGAACTTCTCATTTTCCAGAATGTCTTTCAGGGTGTTCCTTATGCTTCGTTCGTCGTCTACAACAAGAATTTTTGACATGGTATGTGGATTTTTTGAGACTATTGCTTTGATACGTTATGGATAAATGCGTGCGTTTTCTGGCTTATTATTTATCATGGGATATCAGGCATGCGTAATCCACTTCCAGAGTTCCCGGTAGTTAACTTTTTTGCCGTACATCAGTATTCCCGTGCGGTATATACGTGCTGCCAGCCACGTGGTTGCCATGAAGCCTATGATGAGCAGGCCTCCTGACAGCATCAGCTCCATGTAGGGCACCCCGAATGGGATTCTTACCATCATGATCACGGGAGACGTGAGGGGGATGATAGAAAGCCAGAAAGCTACCGGACCATCCGGGTTGGATATTACCAGGTTGCTCATGATGATGGCAAGCAGCAATGGCACGGTCACGGGAAGCATGAACTGCTGTGTGTCGGCTTCGTTGTCAACAGCGGAGCCGATGGCAGCAAAGAGGGCGGCATACAACAGGTATCCTCCCAGGAAAAAGAAGATAAACGAGACTATCATCACAGGGAAGTTTATGGCAGACAGCCCTTCAAGCAACTGCCCTGCCATGGTGTCTTGTTGCTGGATAAGCTCTCTCTGCTGTTCCATCTCTTCCATGCTCAGCACCTGTGAGCTGCTGATGAAAACCCTTTCATCGGGTGTGAACTGAAACAGGTCGGGCATGGCAAACTGAAAAATCCCGACAATAAAAAATGTAAGGAAGACCCAGATTAGGAATTGGGTGAGACCAACAAGGCCTACACCCATTATTTTGCCAATCATAAGTTGAAAAGGCCTTACTGAAGACACGATGATCTCCACGATGCGGCTGGTTTTCTCTTCCAGAACGCCTCTGAGTACCTGGGAGCCAAATAAAAAGATAAATATGTAGATCAGCAGGCCGCTTACAATTCCGAGTCCCATGCTGATTTCGGGATAATCGGTGATCAGCTCGCCATCGTTCTGGATGCGTATAGCCTGTATGTTCACAGGTGTTTCTATTTTTCGAAGCACTTCTTCGTCTATGCCGGCATGTTCAAGCTTCAGACTTTCAAATTCGAGTTTCAGGATGTTTTCGATCAGAAGCCTGGCGTTGAGGTTTACTGATTTCTCTGAGAAAAGCCGCAAGGTAGAAGGGGCCTGAAAGGCTGCTTCCGGGATGTGAAGCACGGCATCAAAGCGGCCGTCGTGCATGAGCTCCAAAGCGTGGTCTATGTTGGTGCCCAGGGGCGTAAAGCGCACGTTATCCCTGTCATCAAAGGCGTGAACGAAATAGTCTGAATTGTCGACAATCGCCACATCGTACTCACTGTCTGACCATTGTGCCACCACGACCGGAACGATCACGATGGCTGCCATCAGTAAAGGCCCCAGGATGGTCATTACCACAAAAGAACGTTTCCTGACCCTGCTCAGGAATTCACGTTTTATTATGGTGGAGGTTTTTCCCATTCCGGTACTTTTTGAGTTTGTGTGTTTTTTATCTGGGCTTTATATGCTGTTTATCTGTTTCTGCTGATTCTGCCGGAAACCTTCCGGTCACCTGCTTGATGAAGATGTCGTTCATGCTGGGTGTGAGTTCTTTGAAGGCTACCAGCTGCGCTTCCCTAAGCAATGGTTGCAGCAAATCGTTGGCAGGTGTATCATTTAGTATCTTTACCCTGGCCCGTGTGCTATCTGTCGTTCCTGTGCTTGTCAGCAAGCGAAAGCGGTCATCAAGCATATTTTCCAGCGGTTTCTTCATATTTTCCAGCTCGACTTCATAAATCCTGCCGGCATGTTGTTTCTTGATCTGCTGTACCTGGCCTTCCAGGATTTTCTCCGATTTGTTTATCAGGGCGATATGGTCACATAGCTCTTCCACTGAGGCCATGTCATGAGTGGAAAAAATAATGGTGGCTCCGTCGTGGCGCAGTTTCAGGATCTCTTCCTTAAGGATGTTTACATTGATGGGGTCGAATCCGGTGAAGGGCTCGTCGAATATGAGCAGGCTGGGTTTATGCAGCACGGTGATAATAAATTGTACTTTTTGCTGCATTCCTTTGGAAAGCTCTTCCACCTTTTTATTCCACCAGGGCGTGAGGTCGAAGCGTTCAAACCATTGTTTGAGCAGTTTGCGGGCGTCAAAACCATTGAGTCCTTTGAGACGTGCCAGGTACTCTGCCTGTTCTCCCACTTTCATTTTCTTATACAGCCCGCGTTCTTCTGGCAGGTAGCCTATCTGTTCCACATGTCTGGGCTTAAGGTGCTCATTGTTCAGAAATATCTCACCGTTGTCGGGGCCTATGATCTGGTTGATGATCCGTATGAGGGTGGTTTTTCCTGCTCCGTTTGGTCCGAGAAGTCCAAAAATACTTTGCTCCGGGATTTCCAGGCTTACGTCGTTGAGTGCCCTGTGGTTGGCATACTCCTTAATGATATGTTCGGCGCGCAATAGGGCATCCATAATATATTGGCTTAAGACATACTATCAATTAAATACGTCTTTCATTTTTTCGAAAAAGTTTTTGTCCGTTTTTTTCGGATCGGGTATGAAGTTTTCGGAAGCATCCAGGCTTTTCAATATTTCTTTTTCTTCTGTGGTAAGTTTCTGTGGTGTCCATATGTTGATGTTCACCAGCAGGTCGCCACGGCCGTAGGCATTTACTGAGGGCAGCCCTTTGCTTTTAAGCCGCAGTACTTTACCAGGCTGTGTGCCGGGTTCGATTTTGATTCTGGCCTTTCCTTCGAGCGTAGGTACTTCTATCGTGGTACCCAGTGCAGCTTGCGGAAAGCTGACGTGGTGGTCGTAGAGCAGGTTTTGCCCGTCGCGGATGAGTTGGCTGTGGGGTTTTACTTCCACCATCACGATAAGGTCGCCGGGTATGCCTCCTCTTGGGGCTGCATTTCCTTTGCCACTGAGTGCCAGCTGCATGCCATCCTCCACTCCTGCGGGGATGTTAAGGCTGATGACCTCCTGATCTTTGACAATGCCGTTGCCGTAGCATGATGAGCATTTATCCTGGATGGTTTGCCCTTCGCCGCTGCAGCTCGGGCATGTCGAGGTGGTCTGCATTTGGCCCAGGAAGGTATTGGTAACGCGGGTTACACGTCCGGCGCCATTACACGTGGAGCATGTACTGAAGGCGCTGCCGTCTTTTGCCCCGGTGCCGTTGCATGGGTTGCAGGCCACATATTTATTAACCTTAACGCGCTTTTCTGCACCTTTGAGAACATCTTCGAGGGTAAGTTTCACTTTGATCCTGAGGTTGGACCCTTTGTTGGTCCTGCGTCCGGAGCGGCGACCGGTGCCTGTTCCGAAGCCACTGAAGCCGCCACCTCCTCCGAAAGCCTCTCCGAAGATATCGCCAAACTGGCTGAAGATATCGTCCATGGACATGCCACCGCCAAAACCACCGGCACCGCCAAAATTATTACCCATGCCTGCATGGCCATACTGGTCGTAGCGTGCCTTTTTCTGCGGGTCACGAAGCACCTCATACGCCTCGGCTGCCTCCTTGAATTTTGCTTCAGCCTCCTTGTCGTCAGGGTTCTTGTCGGGATGATATTTCAAAGCCTTCTTGCGATAAGCCTTTTTGATCTCCTCAGGCTTGGCGTCCCGTGATACCTCTAATATTTCGTAATAATCTCTTTTTGCCATAAACCGTTATCATTCAAATTCAATGAGCAAAACCAGTTTTTGTTCCGGGTTTGCTTCTTATCAAAAAAATCAGTTGGCTACCACAACCCTTGCATGACGAATCACTTTACCATTGAGCATATAGCCCTTCTGCACTTCTTCTTTTACCTTGCCTTTCTCTTCGTCGGCCTCGGCTGGCATGTGTGTGATCGCATCATGAAAGTCGGTATTAAAGTCTTCGCCGACGGCAGGAATCTCCTCTACGCCTTTTTGTTTCAGGATGCTTTTAAACTTATTGTAAATCAAGATAATGCCTTTTTGTTCGGCCTCTTCGCTACCTTTTTCCATGGCACTCTGGCTGGCACGCTCCAGGTCGTCGAGTACGGGTAAAAGGGCAGATATCACTCCTTCGGCGGCTGTTTTAGCGAGTTCAAGGCGCTCCCTGGTGACCCGCTTACGGTAGTTGTCAAATTCAGA